>NYTQ01000104.1 GCA_002683585.1 Cryomorphaceae bacterium | reverse complement strand
TAATAATTATTGCTGCAAGACCAGGAATGGGGAAAACAGCATTCGTGCTGTCCATGGCAAGAAATACGGCAGTGGATCACAATATGGGTGTGGCCGTTTTCTCTCTTGAGATGTCTTGTGTCCAATTGGTGAAACGACTTATTGCAAGTGAGGCAAGGTTATCAGGAGAAAAACTAAGAAAGGGAAACTTGAAAGACTATGAATTTCAGCAACTCCATACCCGAATTAAAAAATTAACTACTGCCCCAATATACATTGACGACACGCCTGGTTTGAGCATATTCGACTTTAGAGCGAAATGCAGAAGGCTAAAATCGCAATACGATATTGATTTAATCATTATCGATTATTTGCAGCTGATGTCGGCAAAGACAAGTGAAAGTGCCAAAAGCAATGGAAATCGTGAGCAGGAGATTTCAACGATTTCAAGATCCATAAAAGAAATTGCCAAAGAGCTCAACGTGCCAATTATTGCTCTAGCCCAGCTGAGTAGGTCTGTTGAGCAGCGTGGTGGAGATAAAAGACCTATTCTTTCTGACCTCCGTGAATCAGGAGCAATAGAGCAAGATGCTGATATCGTATCCTTTATCTATCGGCCGGATTATTATGGATTCACGACAGATGGAGATACAGGAGAGGACAATACGGGCATTGGCGAAATTATCGTAGCTAAGCACAGAAATGGAGCGCAAGGAAAAGTCAGGTTACGTTTTATTGACCAATATGCACGTTTCGATAACTTAAATGAGATTCCGGATTTCGAGCAGATTCAAGGAGAAGATTTAAAATCGAAAGCACTAAATCCCGAGAATTCTACCTATACCCTTAAAAGTAAAATGAATCAAACGGACGAATCTAAAGATCTTGGTGATTTTGATACCGGAGATATGGATCAAAACGACTTTTGACATGCGCATACGTATTCTCTTTTTCCTTTTTTTCTTATGTTTTTCCTATGCCAATGCGACACAAATTCTTGTCTACATGGGCGAGAAACAAAAAAACCACCTCAAAGCTTATGGGATTGCATATTGGGTTATTGAAAAAGACGTAAGCATTGAATGGCTGCTAAATTATAGAGGAGGCTCTTTTTTAATACCACATCTTGTGACCATTGAGGAAGAACTAATGATTCGTGGTGTTTCATACCAAATACTAACAGAGGGTCAGGTAAACCAAATCAAAAATGAAATTGCAAACCCCGAGGTAAACATGGAAGTAATTCAGCTGGAAAAGCCTCCAAAAATTGCCGTTTATACCCCACCCAATAAACAACCTTGGGATGATGCCGTTACGATGGTTTTAGAGTATGCTGAAATTCCATATGANAAAATTTATGATTCCTCAATTGTTATGGGAAAGCTTCCNGAATATGATTGGCTTCANCTNCATCATGAAGACTTTACGGGGCAATATGGTAAGTTCTACAGATCAGCACGTTACCAGAAATGGTATCAAGAGCAAATTAAGGTTGCAGAAGGAAATGCAAGCCTTTTAGGATTTAAAAAAGTATCCGAACTCAAACTGTCTGTAGCAAAGAATATCCAGAATTTCGTTCTTGGTGGAGGTTTTTTATTTACGATGTGTAGCGGAACAGACAGTTTTGATATTGCTTTAGCAGCGCAAAATACAGATATCTGCGAAAGTGTATTTGATGGTGACCCTTCCCATCCACATAGCGATCATGAACTTGATTATTCNAAAACTTTTGCTTTCAAAGATTTTAAGCTCATCAAGGACCCTATGGTCTATGAATACTCTGATATAGATGGGACATCCTTAAGAACAAATAGAACCATTCCAAAAGAACTTGATGAATTTACTTTATTTGACTTTTCAGCAAAATGGGACGTTGTGCCAACAATGCTGACCCAATGTCACCAGAATGTGATCAAGGGGTTNATGGGNCAAACTACAGACTTTAAAAAGAAGCTTATTAAATCAAGTGTATTGATTCTGGGAGAAACCAAAGCAGCAGAGACTGCACGTTACATTCACGGAGAAATGGGTCAAGGTACTTGGACTTTTTATGGAGGACACGACCCAGAAGATTATCAGCATTTCGTTGGAGATCCACCAACAGATCTGAATTTACACCCAAATTCTCCTGGATATAGGCTTATTTTAAATAATATATTATTTCCTGCAGCAAAAAAGAAAAAAAGAAAAACATAATTTTTCCCATTTTTATTGGTATGTCAAAGGTTTTTGCTAAACTTGTAGTGCAAAGGCGCATTCTGAAGCCTTTAATTTCCTTCTCTGTTCCTAAAAAATTTAATGAATAGAATAGCTTTATTGAAGTAATTATAACGACAAAATATATTTGACGAATCTCTCGTCCTGAAAATCTTAAAATCAACTCACAAATAATGGAAAATTCATCCGCTGAAGATGCAAAAGACTTGTTTACGAACGAAAACAATGATGTAAAAGGAGCTTCAAAAGAAGGAGAGCAAAAACCTACTCCAGCAAAAAAGAGAACAAGAAAACGTATTAAGGTTGAAGCCCCAGTTCAAGAGAACAAGAATGAGGAATNAATAACTTCTGAAGAAACAACGTCTGAAACCGAGACAGAAGTGACAAAAGCGGATAGCAAAGCGCCAAAATCAGAGGCGAAAAAGGAAGTTGTGAGTAAGAAAAAAGAAGAACGACCAATAAAAGAAGATCGCTCGCCNAAAAAGGACGATCAAAAATCAAATCATAAAGAAAATCGTTCCAAAGACAATAGAGGCAATGATAACAAAAGCAACTATGACTTGGTTGGAATTGTATCTGCAGAAGGNGTTTTAGAGGTTATTCAGGATGGATACGGTTTCTTGAGNTCATCTGACTATAACTATTTGCCATCGCCTGATGATATTTATGTTTCTCAAAACCAAGTAAAACTATTTGGTCTNAAAACCGGGGATACCGTAAAAGGAACAATCCGTCCGCCAAAAGAAGGTGAAAAGTTNTTTCCATTGGTTCGTGTTGAATCAATCAATGGTCGGGACCCATCTTACATTAGAGACAGAGTTCCTTTTCAATACTTAACTCCTCTGTTTCCTTCAGAAAAATTCAAGCTGACAGGTCATAAACAGGATTCACTTTCCACTAGGATAATGGATTTATTCTGTCCAATTGGTAAAGGGCAAAGAGGGATGATTGTAGCACAACCGAAAACGGGTAAAACAATGCTCCTAAAGGATGTTGCGAACGCAATCGCCGCAAATCACCCTGAAACCTATCTTATTGTATTNCTCATTGATGAAAGACCTGAAGAGGTNACGGATATGGCAAGAAGTGTAAAAGCAGAAGTAATTGCCTCAACCTTTGATGAACCCGCTGATCGACATGTGAAAGTGGCAAACATTGTACTAGAAAAAGCCAAACGAATGGTAGAATGTGGACATGATGTGTGTATACTCCTTGACTCTATTACAAGATTGGCAAGGGCATACAATACTGTTTCTCCTGCATCAGGNAAGGTTCTTTCTGGTGGTGTNGATGCAAACGCACTGCATAAACCTAAAAGATTCTTCGGATCAGCTCGGAAAATTGAAAATGGTGGTTCTCTATCAATCTTAGCAACTGCCCTGACAGAAACTGGTTCTAAAATGGATGAAGTTATTTTTGAAGAATTTAAAGGAACAGGTAATATGGAGCTACAATTGGATCGTAAAATATCAAACAGAAGAATCTATCCAGCAATTGACATAACNGCTTCAGGAACAAGACGAGAAGATCTTTTATTGAGTAAAGATGTGCTCCAAAGAATATGGTTAATGCGAAAGTTCATTGCAGATATGAACCCAGTTGAAGCGATGGAATTCTTAAAGAACCATATGGAAAATACGGTTTCNAACGAGGAATTCTTGATCTCGATGAATAGCTAATATGAAAAAATCAATTAATATCGGTATTGGATTTGCCGTTATTTGGATCATTTTAAAGCTAGTTGCATTTAATTTTCAACTCTTCTTGGTTGATCTCAAGCCGTTTATTTTTGCCAATATGTTATTTGTAACCTTGGCTATCTGTATCGCCTTATACATCAAAAAAAGAGCACAGGCAAGTGCTAACCTACTTGATGATGTAAAAACAGGAATGGTATCAAGCATAATTTACACGGTCATTGTTAGTGGGTTCATCTATTTCTATTATCAGTCGATATACCCAGAATTCAACACGTCAAAAATTAGCGAAATGGAATTACTTCTTGAGGATGAGTCAAAAATTGAGGAATTAAGGAAATCCAATCCAGATATGGAGAATAGCAGTAGTGATGAAATTCGGAGCCAGGTACTCGGCAGTATTGGGCAATATTACTCAGCGCGATTTACAATGACTATTTCCTTGCTAGGACTACTTATTTATTCAACACTAAACAGTCTATTGATTTCTCTTATCTTCAGAAAAGTAATTTTCAAGGATCAAGCTGATAGCTCCGAACCAAGCGCTTCGTAATCTATTCCATCAAAGTTACCTGAGGACATCATCAATAAGACCGTGTTTTCATGTTTTAATGAATGAATAAAAGACAAAACATCCTGAGTAGTATTCTTCACAATAACATTTCCTCCAAATGCTTCTTCAACATCGGAAAGGGATAGTGGTTCTAGCTTCTTATGGGCAACAACCTCGGGACTATAATACACCAAGGCGTGATCGGCGGATTCCATGCAGCCTTCATAGAAAGGTAAAAAATCTTTCCGCAGAGATGAAAACGTATGGAGCTCCATACATGCAATTACCTTTCGGTTTCGGTATTGTTCCTTTACCGCCTGGGTCGTAGCCTTTAATTTTGAGGGTGAATGTGCAAAATCCTTAAACATTACAAAAGATTCATTCTCAACAACCTTTTGTAATCTCTTTCCAGCACCAGTAAAATCGGACATCGATGCCAAAAAGGTTTCATGATCAATACCCAAATGTCCTGCTAGGTGCATAGCACCCATCATATTTTGAAGGTTATGGCTTCCAAATATTTCTAATGCGTATTGCTGTTGATGATGCACTACAATTGTTCCATTTTTATTTACTTCAAAGCTGGGTACACCATACGGCTGAAGATTCAATTGCTCCTTATACTTTTCTGCTATAGCTTTTACCTCCTTATCTTCATTATTATAGATCAAGCTTCCATTAGCCTCTATCACAGAACAAAAAATATCAAATTGATCAACATAATTTTCAAATGTTGGAAATACATTTATATGGTCCCATGCAATTCCGCTAATTAAAGCAACATGTGGCTGATACAAGTGAAATTTAGGCCGCCTGTCGATAGGAGAACTCAAGTATTCATCTCCTTCTAAGATCATATATTTCGATTCCTCAGTCAATTTAACCATACAATCGTAGCCCTCTAGCTGTGCCCCCACCATATAGTCAACATTTAGCTCCTGTTTCTTGCAAACATGTAAAAGCATAGAAGTAATGGTGGTTTTCCCATGACTTCCTCCAATTACAATTCGTTTTTTCGCTTTGCTTTGCTCATAAAGATATTCGGGATATGAATAGATAGGAATAGCCATTTCTTTTGCCATGAGCAACTCTGGATTGTCCTCCCGAGCGTGCATTCCGATAATCACAGCATCAATCTTGCGGTCAATATTTCTTGCGTTCCACCCTACGACTGTCGGTAATATACCTTGCTTTTCTAAGCGTGATTTAGAGGGCTCAAAAATCTCATCATCAGAACCCGTCACTTCAACACCTTTTCTGCTCAATGCAATCGCCAAATTATGCATTGCGCTCCCTCCTATCGCTATAAAATGTACTTTCATAGATACTCTTTGAACCAAAATTAAAATCAAAACTGCATAAAAAGCTAGATACTCTAAAGAGTTACTGACAGCGCACTATGAATTAGGAGCTTTTTGATTGTCTAGTAGACTAGGAGAACAATAACTTCCAAACTTACCATCTTCTGAATAAATTAGATAAATCTCTATTCCCAATCCCTTATTGTTTTCAACAAAAGATTTTGTAGCATCCAGTCCTACGACCATAAAATAGGTAGCTAAGGCGTCTGATAGGGCACACGAAGAAGACAAAACCGTGGCAGACAAAAGCGTATGTCTATTTTGAGCACCTGTGTGTGGGTTGATGGTATGGGCGTACAGCTGACCATCCNCCTCAAAATACTTTCGGTAGTTCCCACTAGTGGCAATAGCACAATCCGTGATTGAAAATACGTTCTGAATAGACTGAATATCCGTTGGGTTATTTTCAATCGGTGCTTCAATACCAATTTTCCATTTCTTATTTCCCTTCTTCAATCCTGATAGTTTTATTTCTCCACCAAGCTCAACATAAACATTGTTGTGCCCATGTAATTGCAAAAAATCNACAAGTAAATCAACAGAATAACCCTGGGCAATTGCATTAAAATCCAATTCAAAACCCGGTGTCTTTTTCTCTACAAGCACATAATCACTGCNATTTAGTGTAGTGAAATGACGCCCATTTTGATATCCAACATAGGCCAATACTGAATCGATTGACGCTTGTTTCGGCACATTTTGATCAATAGTACCTATTCCCCACAAGTCAATAATCGGTTTAATTGAGGGATCAAAATAGCCGTCACTTAATCGAAAAACAGAATCACTAAGGTTTAACATTTGAATAAAAACATCCTCCTTTGTAAGCAAAGTATCTTTAAAAGAAACTTGGTTAAATCGTGAAATCAGAGAACTTGTTTTGTAAGTAGATAGCTTTTCATCGAAAGCAAATAAAAGTGAATCAATTTGAAATTTAGAAACATTCAAACTAGAGTCAACCACCTGGATTGTATACGTTGTACCCTGAGCAACACCCGAAAACTTAAACATCTGTAAATCAGTATCTAAAGATGTTGTACTGCAACTAAATATGACAGTAGAAAAAATAAATAATGTAAAGAAACTATTCCTGAACGACATCAGTTCCAGGGGACTCATTAAACCAAACATGTTCCGAAACAGAAGCATTGTTTCTCGTATAAAATGCTTTACCACTTTGATCTGTTGTTTGCTCATAAACAACACCATATCCATTTGGATCAACTACCACGCGTTGAATGGTTACTGAGGTAACATCACCCTGTCCATTCGTTCTTTTAAATACACGTTGCGTCATTTTATTNGNNGGGAATAAAACACCATTTTCATCCTTTAAAAAATTTGGTTGCGTAGCGTAATTAGGCTTCGACGATTTCAAACTTTCCATAACTCGAACTCTATCTTCACCTCCAATTTTTGCCAAAGAATCTCTTCGCTGAACTTCAAAACCAAGCTGAAGTATCTGCTTCTGACTGTCATTTAATCTATCCGCATTGTCAATATCATTCTGACGATTGATCATAATTCTTTCATTATCCAAAGTATTTTGCCTCTCTGAAAAAGATTCACCNCGCTCTANCTGGCTCANACGATCCATACTCAACAAGTGCTCCTTTTCAGTCCGCCATTCCTCTATTTGTACTGCAGACATTTCTTGTTGTCCCTTTGTTGCTTGTGCCTTCTGTTGCATTGCTGCATCGAATTCCTGACGGATAATTTGCTGGTCCTCTTGGAGCTCGACGTTTAAAGACCGTACTTCCTTTTGATTTATTTCTGCGGCATTCATAAAAGTTTGCATCGCTTTCGAGGAAGCCTCGTTTCTCACCTTTTCATTTGTCTTCTCGAAGAATAGCTCGTAATCAATTTCATTTTTGACATCCTGCAAATCTTTTAAAGGATCACTCTTTCTTTTTCGAATTGTTGCCGAAAGATCGTTGAATGCTTCAAAATCAGAACCATCATGAAGCTCCCCTGGCGCATTTACAACCCTACCGGCATTAGAATTAACCTGCACTGGTGTGTTTGTGCTTGAGATAAAATCAGCTCCGCCCGACCAGCTAGAAAGAGAATCTTTCATTTGTTTTAAATCATTTTCAGGGATAATACGATAATTAGCATTTGCAATTTTATACGCCTTTTTCATTTCTGAGAGTGCTGCCCCTTTATCAGAACTAAACTTAGAAATNGCCTGCTGTTTTAAGCCATACATTTCCTCTAGATTTTTGATTTGCTTCTTGAGTGCTACAACTTTTGGGTCATTGGCACGTGCCTTCATTGGTTCAGAATCTAAAATACGTGTTGCAAGCTCATAAAACTCTGGGCCTTTCAAAACATTACTGTATGCTTTTTCTATTTGCTTTCGAAACCCNGACTCAACCGAAGATTTCTTTCCAGATATTTCGGCAATTCCATTCTCGACCTGTTGTGCATAGTTATTAATGATTTGCTGATTGGATAATTTCTTTATCAATGTTTCTGCTTTGCGGTAATTTGCTAAACCAGCATCTAACGAATCACTTTCATATTGGGCTTGAGCGCGANTAATATATTTTTCAATAGACGATGAAAACCTATAGTCTTCGGATTCTTTTCTTATTTCCTTAATTTCCGACTGAATTTTCGACCGCTGTCCTGGATCGAGAACTTGAATCTTTTTTAATTGAGCCACGCTCTCCATAAAGGCTTTCTTTTCGCGTAGGGAATCAGCTGAATTCCTCAACGCAATTAAATCTTTATTATTCTCTAACTGCTGACGGTCTTTTTCTCGAGATTCTTCAATCTTTGTCAATCGATACTTCACCTGATTATCGGCAATNATATCAAGCGCACTTTTGTAATTCTCTTCTGCCTCTTCTAGATTGCTTTTGGCAAATGCCAAATCCCCTTTTTTCTTAAATTCCTCAAATTGTGCACGTTCCGCCCTATCTTTTTTTATTTTTTCAACGAGTAATTGAAGCTCCTCTTTTTTTGACTTCAAAGCATTATTATCAGGCTCATAGACTAAAATTGAGTCAATTTGCTTTACAGCATCTGTNTAGGCATTGTTCTTTAAGGATGAGGCCAATAGTTTTTTAAAGCGATCTGCATTAGAGCCCTCAGAGGCAACTGTATAGGCTTTGACTACTTCATCTTCGATGTCTTGTTTATACTTTTCCTCTGGAACAGCAATATTTCTTGAGGCATCCCAAGTGAACTTTTCAGCATATTTATTTTTCACAAAACTCAAATCAGCTCCTTCACGGATTTCAAAAAGCTCAATGACAAGTTCTTCCATTGCTTGAAGAATTCCATTTGGATTTTGAATTTTTAATTCCTCAAAATCAAGCAATACCTTTTTGGTGATATATCCAGGTTTTGATACCATTAGCTCAAAGGGAAGCTTTGTTNTAATAGAACCACTGATGTAGTAAAACCCTTTGGCGTCAGAAAGAGATTTTGAGACCATTCTTCCATTTTGGAACATATACATCGANGCTCCATAAATCTTTTCCTTGGAACTAAAATTACCAATATACCCTTCCAAAGAGATCTCTAAATTCTTTTGAGCATTGATACTCATGGAAAAAAGAAGCATCAAAATAAAAATAACCTTAGTCATAGAATGCTTAGTTATGTGGTGCACAATAAACGTAAAAAACTATTTTTGTTGCACCATTACAAAAATGCGTAAAAAAGACGAATAAAAAAATGCTTCGAATTGAGGATTTAAGCTTTTGGGAAAAATCAGCTTACTTTGAGAAAATAGATTTTCTAATTGTAGGATCAGGAATTGTTGGAATGAGCGCAGCACTATTCTTGCGAAAGAAATATACTGATGCAAACATTGTCATTATTGAAAGAGGATATCTTCCCACTGGGGCAAGTTCAAAGAATGCAGGTTTTACCTGCTTCGGTAGTCCAACGGAGCTATATGATGACCTAAAGAACATGGAGGAGAGTGAGGTTTGGGAAACATTTTCAAGTCGTTATAATGGCCTTAAATGTCTTTTTGAGCTTATACCCCAAAAAGCAATCAATTATGTTTCAT
>NYTQ01000103.1 GCA_002683585.1 Cryomorphaceae bacterium | reverse complement strand
AGAAGCACCGAATTACAGTATCAAATAAAATTTTTCAAAAAATGCTAAAACAATCCTTTCTTCTAATTTCTATTTTGTTTTTTTCTTTATCCTATACTTATTCTCAAGATGAGATTGTGATGGAGATCAATGGCAACAAAGTTACCAAGAGTGAATTCCTTCAGATCTACTTAAAAAACAACGATGATCCTAAATTTGATAAAGCTTCCTTGGATGAGTACATGGAACTCTTCAAGAAGTTTAAATTGAAGGTTGCTGAGGCAGAGGCATTAGGTTATGACACAGTTCCAAAACTTAAAAGAGAGCTTGAAGGTTACAGAAAGCAATTGGCACTGCCATACCTGATAGATAGTACCGAAAATAGAGCAATGGTAACGCAATCCTATGAGCGATTAAAAACAGAAGTTCGTGCTTCCCATATTTTGATGAGGTTAAAGCCGAATGCCTCCGCGGAAGATACCTCAAAGGCTTACTTCCGATTAATGGAGCTTCGTGAGAGAATTGTTAACGGTGAGGACTTTGCTTTAATAGCCAAATCAAAAAACAGTTCTGAAGATCCTTCTGTTGTTACCAATGGTGGTGATTTAGGTTTCTTCACTGCGTTTCAAATGTTGTATCCATTTGAAGAAGTCGCGTATACCACTGCGGTGGGGAAAACGTCGCTACCGTTTCGAACAAAATATGGTTACCATATTCTCAAAGTAACAGACAAACGACCTGCACGTGGAACTATGAAGTGCGCCCACCTTATGGTTTCCTCTCCAGCGGAGTCTAGTCTAGAAGAAACCGCTAGTGCAGAAAAGAAAATAGCCGAAATCTATGATCTTGTATCGGATTCTCTTTCGGATGAAAAATGGAAAAATTATGTAGCAAAATACTCCGACGATCCTTCTTCAAATCGAAAAAGTGGTGAGCTTCCAATTTTTGGGTCAGGAACATCACAAAGAATGGTTCCCGTTTTCGAGGATGCCGCGTTTTCTATTAAATCTGACGGTGCTATTTCGAAACCGATTAAAACAGACTACGGTTACCATATCATTCGTAGAATTGAATGGAATGATTTGAAGCCCTTTGACAAAATGGAAAAAGAGCTGCAAAAAAGGGTGAACAAGGATGAGCGCTCCAAGAAAACCCAAGATGTTTTTGTTACCAAGCTGAAAAATAGATACGGTTTTCTTGAAGGTAACGTGCAATATAAATCATGGTTTATTGAAAATTTAGATTCCTCTTTTTTTATCGGAAATTGGAAAGCTGATAAACTAAAAGTAGACCAAGTGATGTTTTCAATAGGTGAAAGGAAATACCGTCAAACGGAATTCGCCAAATTTTTGAGAAAATCATTTCGAACCGGTCGGGGTAAAGATTTTCAGACCATTGTTGATACGCAATATAAGCAATGGGTAAAGCAGGGTGTTTTGGCCTATGAAGAATCGATGTTGGATTCAAAATATCCTGAGTATAAAGCCTTGGTTCAGGAATATCACGATGGTATTATACTTTATGAAATTATGTCTGATAAGGTTTGGAATAAAGCCGTAAAGGATACGACTGGTCTCAAGGCATATTACGATATGCAAAAGACGAAATATATGTGGNCAGAGCGAATAGAGGCGACAGTTTATATCTGTGGAACTGCTGAAGTTTCNGAGAAAGTATTCAAAATGCTAAAAAAGAAAAAGAACAANAGTAGGGTAATATTAGAGGAAATTAACGAAGATTCAGAGTTGAATTTAGACGTGAANATGAACAAATATGTTCAATCATCTACGGGATTCTTGAAGGGTAAATCATTTGTTGAAGGCAGAAATGAAGGCTATGAGTTCGAAGATAAGTTTTACGTTGTTGATGTAGATAAAATGCTACCTGAAATGCCTAAAGAACTTTCTGAGATCAAAGGTGCTGTTATTTCTGATTATCAAAATCATTTAGAAACGTATTGGATGAAAGATTTGGTAGNAAAGTACCCTATTACGATTTATGATGAAGTGCTTTACAACCTTGGTNCTGATGAATAGAATCTTAATTTTTCTTTTTCTTTTTTTAAACCTGTCTCTTTTCGGACAGATGGGNAAACTAGTCAATAAAGTAGTTGCTCAGGTAGGGGATAATATCATCCTTCTTTCTGACCTTGAACAACAACAAATTCAGGCGAANCAGTCAGAGATGGANGTGGGTCATGCATTTTCATGCTCTGTACTAGAGCANCTAATGGTTCAGGAGCTTCTNGTGAATCAGGCCAAGTTAGACAGTATACTTGTTTCNGATGAACAGGTTGATGCTGAGATGGAAAACCGTCTTCGCGTCATTGAAAAGCAAATGGGTGGTCGAGAAAAGCTAGAGGCTTTTTATGAAAAAACAACTGCACAAATTAAAAATGAATTTAGAACAATTATTAAGGAAAAAATCTTGGCNCAAGAAATGGAACGGACAATTACCGCTGCAGTNTCTGTTACTCCAAAAGAGGTTACACATTTTTTCAACACACTACCTAAGGATAGCATTCCATTCATTAATATGAAGCTTAGCTTTCAACAAATTGTAATGTATCCTGAAATAACAAAAGAGGATAAGAANCGTGCTGTTAATGAGCTGGAGGATGTTTTAAGTGAAATATTAGTTGAAGGAAAGTCTTTTGAAACGATGGCTAGAATTCATTCCGATGATCCGGGAAGTGGCGCACAAGGCGGAAAAATACAGGCTTCAAANGGAATGATGGTACCTCAGTTTGAGGCTACTGTTTTCAAGCTTGCAATAGGGNAGGTTTCGGAAATTATAGAGACGCAATACGGTTTTCATATTATTAAGCTTATTTCTCGAAAGGGGGAAGATTATGAATGTCTTCACATTTTGAATATGCCAGAATTCAGTAATGATGCCATCAATGATGCGGCTATTAAGATGGAGGAATGTTACCAAAAGCTGAATCAAAATGAAATCACATGGTCAGAAGCGGTATTGAAATATTCCAACGATGAGCGTACAAAGCAGAATCGCGGTGTGATTACAAATCCAATTACAGGCGATCAAACCTGGGACATGGAAGACCTTAATCAGGTTGATCAGCAAATTTATTTATTGACAGATGCTATGGAAAAAGGAGATGTTACGACACCAAATTTATATGTTGATATCTACGAGAGAAAGCAAGGCATGCGTATTGTTCGCCTAAAGGATCGTTTTGATCCTCATGAAGCCAACCTGAAAGATGATTATACTTTAATTAAAGCTGCAGCTGAAAACGATAAAAAGCAGAGAACCACAGCTAAATGGGTAGATGCTAAGATTGCCAATGCTTTCATTAGAATAGATGACGGATACATGGATTGTGATTTCAACCATAAATGGCTACCAACGCTAAACAAATAAACTTAAAGTCAAATGTCGGATAAGGATAAAATAGATGANCTTGTAAAGCATTACAACCAATTGAAATCCGAGATTGCCAAGGTCGTCGTTGGGCAAGATGATGTGATTGAGCAGGTATGTATAAGTGTGCTTTCACGCGCGCATTGCCTTTTAGTCGGTGTTCCTGGTTTGGCAAAAACTTTATTGGTGAATACCATTGCCCAAACACTTGGTTTGAGTTTTAATAGAATCCAATTCACACCTGATTTGATGCCCTCTGATATTATTGGCTCTGAAATATTAGATGAGAAAAAGGCATTTAAATTCATTCATGGTCCCGTATTTTCAAATGTGATTTTAGCGGATGAAATCAATAGAACCCCGCCTAAAACTCAGTCTGCCTTGTTAGAAGCTATGCAAGAAGGTAGTGTTACCGCCTCTGGGAATACCTATCGTTTACCCAACCCTTTTTTCGTTTTGGCCACCCAAAATCCAATAGAACAAGAAGGTACTTATCCACTGCCTGAAGCACAATTAGACCGATTTATGTTTAATGTTTGGGTGGATTATCCTAGTTATGAAGAAGAGTTAGAAATTGTAAAGAAAACGACTTCTGACGAAGTAACGAAGCTAGATGTTATTCTGACAGCTGAACAGATCATTGCTTATCAAGATTTAATCCGACGCATACCGGTGGCAGATAATGTGCTCGAATATGCAGTTTCGTTAGTAAATAAAACTAGATTGAAGAATGAGAAAGCAACAGAGCTTACCAAGAAATATATTACTTGGGGTGCTGGGCCTCGTGCTTCACAATACTTGATCGTAGGNGCTAAGTGTTACGCNGCACTTCGCGGAAAGTATTCTCCAGATATTGAGGATGTCAAAGCAATAGCAAAACCAATTCTCCGTCATAGANTAGTCAGGAATTATAGAGCAGATGCGGAGGGGTATTCTATGGATAGAATCATCGAAGAGCTCTTATAAATCTCTTCCTTTAATCGCTTTGTTGTTTTTGAGACTTGCTTTTGCTTTATCCCAAAAGACGTCCATTTCTTCCAAAGACATTCCTTCAATTTTAAGTCCTTCATTTGTAATAAGTTTCTCCATCAATTGAAATCTTGAGATGAACTTTACATTTGTTTTGGACAATGCTGATTCGGGTGAGATGTTTACGAAGCGAGCGTAATTGACCAATGAAAAAATCAGGTCGCCAAATTCTTCTTCTTTCGCCTCTGAATTAATTTCTACCTCATGCTCAAACTCCTCAAGTTCTTCCTTTACCTTTTCCCAAACATCTTTAGCTGTTTTCCATTCAAACCCAATTCCTTTGACTTTTTCTTGAATCCTCGTTGCTTTTACAAGTGCAGGTAATGCACCAGGCACTCCTGATAGGACGGATTTTTTCCCTTCTTTTAATTTAAGCTTTTCCCAGTTTTCCTTGACCTCNTCTTCATTTGCAACCTTNACATCTCCATATATGTGCGGATGTCTGTGNATAAGTTTATCACAGACTGAATTCAGGGCATCCGAAATATTGAAGGCATTTTTTTCATCTGCAATCTTACAGTAAAANACCATATGCAGCAGNAGATCTCCAATTTCACCTTTCAATTCTTCAAGGTTNTTTTCAGTGATTGCATCAGCGAGTTCGTAGGTTTCCTCAATAGTTAGGTTTCTAAGAGATTCAAATGTTTGTTTTTTATCCCAAGGACATTTTTCACGGAGCTCATCCATGATGTTTAAAAGGCGCTCGAAGGCTTGTAGTCTTAAATCCATAACAGCTAGTAAAAGTAAGATTTATCCCTTTGATTCCTTAACTTTGAGTGGATGAAAAACCTAATNTTATATTTTGTTATTTCTTTTTTCGCAATAGAAGCTAGGACACAATCGGAATGGGGTTATTCATATCATCTNAAAATGGGTACACTTGCCGCACATAGGGGCTCTATGGCTGAACTTCCCGAACAATTGGCGTGGGCAAGCGAATTTTCTTTTTTTAAGCACCTTCATGAGCCCGGTTCTTGGGTAGAGGACTATAAAGACCCAACTGTTGGTGCAACATTATTCATAGGTTCTGTTGGGAACAATAATGTTTTGGGGCGTTTTGCTGCCTTATATGGCTTTTCTGAGTTACCANTACTTTCTTTNAAGCATTTCGAGCTNTCTTGGAAGTTTGGCACCGGCTTGGCTGTGACAAATAAAAAATTTGATCCAATATTTAATCCAGATAATATTGCCATTGGATCTCACCTTAATATGATGATTGTAATGGCTTTAAAGGCGCAATACCGTCTTAAAAAGAGTAGCTATTCAATNGGTNTAGATATTACTCATTTTAGTAATTCTGCATTTCAAGTNCCTAATTTNGGATTNAACGTCCCTTATCTGTCCCTTGGATATAGCAGAAAANTNGGAACTNTTCGTAATCCTGAGCCTANTAAGAAATCTACCTTTATTCGAAAAAAAATCTATTTTGGAGTCTCAGGAATCGTCTCATTAAAAGAGCTTATGCCTGATGGTGATCGGAANTATGCAATATATGCGGGNAATGTATTTNCNCGTTCTATTCTAGCTCCTAAGGCTGGTTTTGAAATTGGTCTAGACGCTTTTTCNAATCAATCTCATATTGACTTTGAACCCTTGGTTACCAAAACGCAATGGAGCTTACTTCAGCTCGGGATGTACGCTGCTTATTTTGTTCCAATGAACCATATTCATTTTGTATTTGGAATGGGTGTTTACTTGCGAGACTGGTATCAACCCAATGGACCAATATATCATCGAATAGGTGTTCGTTATCAGTGGTTTAATGGTTTATTTGGGCATATGGCCATTAAAAGCCATTGGGCAAAGGCGGATTACCTCGAACTCGGCTTAGGTTTCGTATTTAATAGGAGTAAATAGCAAGAAGCATTGGTTTAATCGATAAAATCTAATAATTTTGTAGTTATGAATTACTTAGTACCCATTTTATTATTGGTTTTAGCATTTGCAGGAATTGCAGTAAAAATATTGCTAAAAAAGAATGGTGAGTTTGCAGGTACTTGTGCAAGTAATAATCCCATGTTTCAAAATGACGAGGGGTCTTGTAGCTTTTGTGGTGCCAAGCCTAATGAGCAATGTAAATCAGATTAATCATGCGGATATTTTCTTTTAATGTAAACGGTATTAGAGCTATTGTAGGTAAATCTTTCATTGCTGACATGCAAAATGAAGATGCAGATATTATTTGTCTTCAGGAAACAAAAGCTACCGTTGATCAAGTGAATACTGCAGTTTCCGCCCTCACTGATTTCACTGTATTTGCCACCGAGGCTCTTAAAAAAGGATATTCTGGAACAGCAATTCTCACTAAAAAGAAACCTATTTCATCAACTTTCGGTATTGGAGTGGAAGAACATGATAATGAAGGAAGAGTTGTTTGTTTGGAGTATAGCGATTTTTATTTAGTTAATGTTTATGTACCGAATTCCGGAAATGCGCTTTTAAGATTGTCTTATCGGCAGCAGTGGGACAAAGATTTTTGTGCGTACCTTAAAAAGCTGGAGAAAACAAAGCCAGTTGTTGTTTGTGGAGATTTTAATGTGGCACATAAGTCTATTGATTTAGCACGTCCTAAGGCAAACTACAACAAATCTGCTGGTCACATGCAAGAAGAAATAGACGGCTTAGATCGCTATATTAATGCTGGTTTTGTTGATACCTTCCGTCATCTAAATCCTTCTGAAGAGAATGAATATTCTTGGTGGAGCTATAGGGCAGGAGCAAGGCAACGTAACATAGGTTGGAGAATCGATTATTTTTTAATCTCCGAGGGTATTTTAAAAGGATTAAAATCTGCAAAGATACATCAAGACATTCTGGGTTCTGACCATTGTCCTGTGTCTATTTCTTTTTGAACCAATTTATAGGATTTAAACGGTTTTTATCTTTTCGATCATCACCGTAGTAATCACCCGT
>NYTQ01000102.1 GCA_002683585.1 Cryomorphaceae bacterium | reverse complement strand
TCAGAACTATATTGCAGAATTTACGGGATTGAATAAAAATCAGTTTATTACGCGATTCAATGGTGAGCGTAATGTACTTAATACCGGTGTTAAGCCCGAAGATAGGTCAATCAACCGGAGGGTTAGTGTAAAAGTAATGAACCATTAATTCCTTAATATTTTACCATACTTTACGATACTTTCAATACGTTCCAAGGTCTTTTTCTCTCTGCATAGTTCCAAGAATGCTTTTCTTTCTAGATCCAATAGATACTGCTCTGACACCACCGTATTTTCTGATAAATCGCCTCCACACAAGACAAAACCCAATTTTTCGGAGATGACTCGGTCATGCTCGGACATGTAATTACCAGAAAGCATAGAGTTCGCCCCGACATACACGATACCCAGTCCTTCCTGACCAACGACAGTGATGTTTTTCTCTCTCTTTGGCGGTACATATCCCTTATCAGACATTTCGAGGCATGCTGCTTTTGCACGAGCCAGCTGATGTGCTCTTGAAACAACAACTTCATCAATTCCTTCGCGCAGGTAGCCGTAATCAAATGCTTCATAAGCAGACATAGATACCTTTGCTTGACCAACCGTCAAGAACCGGTCTCTTAGTCGATTAATTTTAATATCTCCAGCGTGAAGTTCATCAGAGAATCTCTTTGCAAACTCTTTTGTTCCACCTCCTCCTGGGATAAGTCCTACACCAAATTCAACGAGGCCCATGTATAATTCTGCGTGTGCAACAACCTTGTCGGCATGCAACGAGATTTCGCAACCTCCACCGAGTGCCATGTTATGTGGGGCAACCACCACAGGAATGTTACAATATCTAATCCTCATGGTTGTGTCCTGAAATGCTTTAACGGCAAAGTTCAATTCATCATAGTCTTGGTCGGCGGCCATCATAAAGATCATTCCTACATTGGCTCCCGCAGAAAAGTTTTGCCCCGTATTGGATATGACAAGTCCCTTGTATTCACTTTCAGCAAGATCTATGGATTTTTGAATTCCTTGAAGAACCCCGCCTCCAATTGTATTCATTTTGGTATGGAATTCTAAATTTAAAATTCCCTCTCCAAGATGAACTAGCGTACAATCTGAGTTTCCCCAAACTTTATTGTCTTCTCGAAGAGCATTTAAGTCAACAAGATCCTCCGTTCCAGGAATGACTTTATAGCTTTTGGTTGCCATATCAAAGAACATTTTCCGCCCATTTTCTGATTTGTAAAACGATGTCATTCCTGCAGCGCGCATTTCATCAATCGCCGAGCCCATTGTTTTATTGGCATCTTTAATAAATTTCACACCTTGTTCATAACCAAATAAATCCCAAGACTCAAAAGGGCCTAATTCCCATCCGAAGCCAGCTTTCAGTGCATCATCTATTTTGTAGAATTCATCAGAAATCTCTGGTATTCTATTCGATACATAAGCTAGCAGTCCACCAAAAATTCTTCTGTAAAATTCACCTGCTTTGTCCATTCCCATCACAAGCATTTTGGTTCGTTGTTTCAAGTCCTCTATAGGTTTAGCCATTTCCAAGGTTGGGAATTTTACTTTGTCAGGCTTTTTGTATTCTAAAGTCTCTAAATCGAGTGCTAGAATTGTTTTTTTACCATTCTCGTCTTTTTCTTTCTTGTAAAACCCCTGTCCTGATTTTGATCCAAGCCAATTATTTTCAACCATTTTCGAGATATATCCAGGAAGCTCAAATAGCTCTTTTTCTTCGTCATCGGGACAATTTTGTTTCAAACCGTTGGCAACATGCACTAAGGTGTCTAGCCCGACAACATCACAAGTTCGAAAGGTCGCTGATTTCGGTCTTCCTAATATAGGTCCTGATAATTTATCTACCTCACTCACTGAGAAGCCCATCTCTTTTACCGCATGGAATAGGGCCATTATAGAATAGACACCTACACGATTTGCTATAAAAGCCGGTGTGTCTTTACATAGAACAGTTTTCTTACCAAGAATTTTAGCGCCATAATCCATGAGAAAGTCTACTACGCTTTCATCTGTTTTTGGTGTAGGGATAATCTCAAGTAATTGCAGATATCTCGGAGGATTGAAAAAGTGAGTACCACAAAAGTGTTTTTGAAAATCCTCGCTACGTCCATCCAGCATCATATTGATAGGTATGCCAGAGGTATTCGATGAAATTAAGGTTCCTTCTTTTCTGTGAAGCTCAACTTTCTCGAACAGCTGCTGTTTGATATCAAGTCGTTCAATAATCACCTCAATGACCCAATCACAGTCTTTGATTTTGTGTAAATCATCATCGAAATTACCAGTCTCAATGCGCGAAGCAAAAGATTTTAGGTAAATAGGAGAGGGGTTAGATTTTAAAGCGAATTGCAGGGATTGATTGACGATCCTATTTTTAACGGCAGGAGACTCCAAGCTTAATCCTTTTTTTGTTTCTGCCGCATCTAGCTCTTTTGGTGCAATATCAAGTAATAAAACTTCACATCCCACATTGGCGAAGTGACATGCAATTCTTGATCCCATTACTCCTGAACCTAANACNGCTACTTTTCTAATAAATCTTTTCATAAANNAGGTATAATTNNTATTCGTTATTCTTTNTGTTTTCNACATCCTCNATTGCNANATCNACNGCANTCATNACNTTCATNAATCCTTTNAGGTCTNTNTCNTTGAATTTNGAGGCNATNTTNTNNTTAAANTCTAAAAGAAAGTTTCNNACNANCTTTCTTTTTTTCNACTCCNTTTGNCGTNAGAAANATNTTNACNTTTCTTTTGTCNCCNGNANANTCCTTTCTTTCAATCAAACCACTNGNTTCCATATTGTTCAATGTTCTGGANAGNGANGTNGGTTCCATNCCCATTTTNGGTCCNAGTTGTGTNCTNGGCGTTCCNNTTTTTTCAACAATCATGAGTATNAANCCAACGGACATNGTCATTCCNTCNGTNCTCGCNGTNTTGTTATACATNCGAGAAACTCTATGCCANGCNTGNCGCAACATAAAGTCTATTAANAAAGGTTGATTNTGCTCCATTAGGAGGCTAATTTAGTAAAAANATATTATGCNTGCATAATTTTACCAAGGAATTTTTGAGATGTAAACNGTACCCTTGAACACTGCAATGAGTGTGTTGTGTTGATTGGTAATATTAACTTGATAAACACCGGTTTTTTTGCCTCGATGAATTTCAGAGGAGGTAGCCCTGAGAATATCTTTTGGTTGGACTTTATGTAAATGGGAAATGGAAGTTTCAATACTGAAGCTTTGATATCCATAGCTATTTGCAGCAAAGGCTAATGTTGTATCCGCAATNGAGTATGCGATTCCTCCGTGCGCAATGGAAAANCCATTAAGCATTATGTCCTTTATACTGCAAGAAATACTGCAACTTCCTTTTTCTATGGAGAGAACCTCAAGTCCCAGCCAATTGCTAAANGCATCTTTATCCATCATTTTTGAGATGATTTCCGCAGGTGTCTTTACTTCATGTAGGCGATCCATGCTTTCAGATTTAAATTAGTTCGAATAGAATCAATTTCTATTTCTGCTTGCTCGACTGATGCATAAGATAGGAATATAACTCTATACCAGCCTTCAAATTCACGGATGGATTGNANGCCATATTCTGTGAACGCTTTTTCTTTTATCCAGCTTTTTGCGTTGTTTTCATCTTTAAAAGAACCGACTATAATATGATAGTTCTTTGGACNTTCATACCCCNTNAAATCTTCTTGCATAATTTCAGCACTCAAAAGTTCNTCNACAATTACNGTGTCNTCCGGCCAGGTCTCATTTAATTCTTCTTCTTTTNCCTCTTCGTCTTGCTCTTTTTGAGCAAGATCCTCAGTTTCATCGACTGGTTGATTTTCTATAGTCGATGGTTCCGTCATTGAGTTTTCAGAGAGCTTTGGGTTTTGTGTTTTNTTGTCCTGACTCATGAAGATGTATATACTGNCCATCAAAAAAAGTAAGCCAATAGCTATAAATGGTTTTAGATTNTTTTTTTTCTTTTTATCGAAGGCTGCTTTTTCAAGTATCGGTTTTTTGATTTTAACCTTTTGATGATCTATNGGCGGTAGATCTAAATCATCATCCCATTGCTCCTTTTCAGAATAGGCATTTGATGGTTTTTTACCTTTTTGATCAGAACTACTCATTAAAACATCGAATTAAAGTCAAAAGTATTGTCCAATCTGATTCCTCTTTCCGTATCTTTAAGGGTGCAGCATTCGTTCACAGCATCATGTTCAAGAAAAAGTACGTAGTTCTCTGCCTCTGCTCGTTTTAAAAAAGCACCTTTTTCCTTTAAAGTGGTCAACGGGCGTGTGTCATATCCCATCACGTATGGAAGTGGAATATGTCCTACACTCGGCAATAGNTCAGCCATAAAGACAAGCGTTTTNCCTTTATAACGAATATGAGGAATCATCATACTTTCTGTATGACCATCGACAAATAACACATCGAAATTTGGGAACACATTTTTTGTAAATNCTCCTGTTTGTTCGATAAATTGAAGTTGTCCGCTCTCTTGTATCGGAAGAATATTTTCTTTCAAGAAAGATGCCTTTTCTCTGTCATTAGGATTAATTGCCCAGTCCCAATGATTTTTAGTACTCCAATANTNTGCGTTTTTGAACGTTGGTCTATATCCATTTTTTTGGTCATTCCATTCCACTGCACCGCCGCAATGGTCAAAATGAAGGTGAGATAAAAATACATCGGTAATATCANCCCTTGAAAATCCAAGTTTGTTCAGGTTTTTATCCAATGAATCATCACCATGNAGGTANTAATAAGAAAAGAATTTATCAGACTGCTTTTCTCCCATACCGGTATCAATNAGAATCAGTCTTTCTCCATCTTCTATGAGNANACTCCGCAAGGCCCATGAGCACATATTGTTTTGATCTGCTGGATTTGTNCTTGACCATAAGCTTTTGGGTACAACACCAAACATTGCTCCTCCATCAAGCTTGAAATATCCTGTATTTAGAACGTGTAATTTCATTTGTTAGGTAATACTGTAGTCCTCAAAATCTTCAATGACATCTTGTTCAAAGGTATTTGTCACTGATATTGGAACATAATCCACNGTTACGTTCGTTTTATCTAGTCCGAAGTCCTCTGCTGGCTTCAGCCCTGTACTCTTTACAAATCGGTAGGCTTTTACGCAAATGTTTTGAAACGGAGTTAGGTCGTTGTCTATTGCTACCCTGGAGTTAATGACCACAAAGCGATAATCTACCTCCTCTATATTGCCTCTTACAGCTTCGAAAACACTTTCTCCCGAAAGTTCATTCTTCTCTACCATTTTTCTTTGGATTTTTCGCATCATATATTCTATATGGTGTTCTTCCTTAAATCCTANCTGGAGACTAACATAATAGCATGTTTTATCAATGATCTCGTTTACTGAATAATGAACTCCCCAAGGCTCATTTTGTATATCAAGATGCAGAAACCACACGATGTCTGCCTTTCGCGGTTTTTTATTGAAAAGAGAATGGAAGACAGTTGTATCCAGTTTATTTGGCGAATTACTTCTTGTAGGGAAAACAATATTTGTTGCCTCAAAGGGAATGTTTTTATCCATTTTTACCGCTGAGAGCAATGGAATTACCTTTTTCATAGATTCATACTCTGTTATGCTTGTTCTAAGCTCACGCGCTTTATTGTAGAGGAAAAGCAATGTAAAGAAGGTTGCTGCTAGCACCAATGTAAACCACCCCCCTGAAACTACCTTTCCGAGGTTTGACATCAGAAAGACACCTTCGATACAAATAAATAAAAGGAAAATACCTAAATACAATAGCCTTCTTTTAGGATATTTTACAAGAAGTAAGAAACCAAGGAGAATTGAAGTCATGACCATATCTATGGTAATCGCTAAGCCGTAGGTGTGTTCCATGGCACTTGATTTCTTGAAAATAAAAATGACCAAAAGACATCCAAACATCAAGAACCAATTTATAAATGGAATATAAATCTGTCCTTTATGATCTGTAGGATACTTCACTTTTAGGTTGGTCCATAGCTTGAGCTTGATTGCTTCGTTCATTAGCGTGAAGACTCCTGTAATTAAAGCTTGGGAGGCAATGATTGTTGCTGCAGTGGCAATCGCAATCGCAAAAGGCATAATACTTTCAGGAACCATAGAATAGAAGACTGTTTGACTTTCTGCTAAGCTAAAACCTGGCGTTAAACATAGTGCTGCCTGCCCCATATAATTCATCACCAATAATGTTGCGACAAATGCCCAGCTGACGCGAATATTTCCTTTTCCACAATGCCCAAGATCTGAATAGAGGGCTTCTGCACCTGTCGTACATAGAAATACAGCTCCTAAAACCCAAAAACCACCGTCAATATTAACAATTAGATTAAACGCCCACCATGGGTTAAGTGCCCTAAGGACTGTGGGGTTGTCTATAATTTGCATCGCTCCTAAGTAACCAAGGAATAAAAACCAAACCACCATAAACGGGCCAAAAAATCTACCGATGGCATTTGTTCCAAATTGTTGTACTAAGAATAGCGCAACAACAATGCTAACGACAATAGGGATTACATGAAGATTGGGATAGATATTATTGAGGCCTTCTACCGCAGAAGAAATAGAGATAGCAGGGGTGATGAAACCATCAGCAATCAAAGTTGAACATCCAATGAGCGCCGGAATAATAATCCACTTAAAGCGTTTTTCCTTCAAGAGTGCAAAGAGTGCAAAAATCCCACCTTCTCCTTTGTTATCTGCATTTAAGGCAAAGTATACATATTTAAATGTAGCAATGAGCAGAAGTGTCCAGATCACACATGATAGGCCGCCGAGAATGAAGCCTTCACTGATGTTTGTTCCGCCTCCTGTTATGGCTTGAAAAACATATAATGGAGATGTTCCAATATCTCCGAAAACAATCCCTGTGCTGATAAGAATACCAGCGAATGTTATTTTGCTAACATTTGAATCACTCATGCGTTGTAGTTACTAAACAAATGTAAATCAAATTTTTAAGATGATTACTTTAAAATAGGTGATTTATAAAATGAAAAATAGTCTATATTTGCAGAGAAAATGCCCACG
>NYTQ01000101.1 GCA_002683585.1 Cryomorphaceae bacterium | reverse complement strand
GGACCTGTACAAGAGAAAGAAACAAGTGCCAGGGCCAGAGCCATAAAAAAGATACCAATAATACCACCTTTATCAGAAGCCTGATCAGCTTTATTTAGCCAAGAGCTCGGCAATCTTATCTCAAATGCTCCCATGAAAGAGAAAGCAAATACAATCAATAAGAGAAAGAATATAAGATTGAAGGTTACGTCTGTGGACAAAGCATTCAGTGCATCATATCCAAAAATACTTGTCACAAGTGTTCCCAAAAGAACATAAATCAAAATGATTGATAATCCATAAATTAATGCGTTTCGAATGCCTTGTGCTTTAGACTTACTTTGCTTGGTAAAAAAGCTAACGGTCATTGGAATCATAGGGAATACACAAGGCGTCAGTAAAGCAGCAAAACCACTTAAAAATGAAATAATAAAGATCAGCCAGAAAGATTTAGGTTCCTCTTTTGAATCTTTACTTTTTTCTGAGACAGACGCTTCAACGCCGAGGTCTTTAACTTCAGCTTCTTCGTTACTTTTTACTTCATTTGTTTCATCCGCTTCAGCACTCTGAGCCTCCTCTGCTTCATCTGCGCCATTAATTTCTGTTGCAGGTTCTACATCATCTCTGAGCTCCATAACCGGTCCACAAGCTTTTACTTTTAGCTCGAAAGGCTGTTCGTATTCCGGTAAGCATTTTACCTCGTTACAGGTTTGAAAGGAAAAGACACCTTTGAGTATATAGTCTTTTCTTGCTTTTGAGGTAATTTTCTTTTTTAAGGTGAATTTATGATGGTGGTAGCTCATCATTTCATCTGCCATATCATCAAATTCAAGGATGGGTTCAGGCTCGATAATCCCATCTCTAAACTTGTAGTTGTTGCTTTTTTCAACGGTTATATTTGTTGGGATCGAGAAAGAACCTTCTGGAAGGACATGTGAGTTAATGTGCCAACCTTCAACAATATCTACGTCTACCAAAACTTCTAGACTGCAGTCATTCTGATTTAAGCTAATCGTTGCCTTTACCTTTTCTTCAGGTAATTCAATTTGAGAAAATGTAATTCCGCTGGCAATTGTGAAAAAAGCGAAAAGTAAAAGTGTAAAAAACTTATTCATTTGTATCTAATTTTATGGAAAGTGTTTCATCAATCGGAGGGAGACACATTACCTCATTGCAGATCATGTAGGTCACTGTCATGGATAGTATCGTGTCTTTTTTCGACTTGACTTTAAACTCCCCCAGGAATTTGTCTTCAAATATATAAACATCAGAGTCAAAATTGGCATCAAATTTCTTGATCGCTTTTGTTTTTTCAACAAAAGGCATTTTCAATTTAACAAATCTATTCTTTTGGATTTCAAAACCTATTGGAATAGGACCGGCATCTTTGGGCGTCTCAGCTGAATAAAGGTGCCATCCAGGTTCGATTTCTGCAGAAACTTGAATCGGTATGTAACGTTCATTTCTATCTACGATATCCGCCTGCCAATGCACATGTTCTTGACAAATCGCGGTAAACCCAAAAAAGCTGAAGNATACCTGGAAAAGAAATTTCATTCTTAGATTTCGATTTCAATAAGTCTATTCATTGGTATCCATACGCCACCTTTTAGGCAGACAAATTTGGAGCCTGAAGCCCAAAGGGTAGTATCTACTTTCTTGATACCTTCGTCGTCTTGAAANACAATTTTCACTTTACGCTTATGGGTATTTCCTAAGCGTATGGCCTTTTGAACCTGCTTGCTGAGTTCAGGATGCTGTTCGATTACAGATGCATCAGTGAAAGATAATGACGGTATGAGTTCTTTCTCAATTAACATTTTTGGTTTCATAGGAGAGATTGGATTAACCAAAATACGATTTTTATTTAAATAAACAATTTAAAGGCTTGATTACGACCATTTAAGCCTAGGATCTGCCGAAATATCCTGTGCTGCAAATTCTCCACGCTCGAATGCAAATTTACCGGCAATCGCAACCATNGCAGCGTTATCCGTACAGTACTCGAATTTTGGAATGAACACCTTGTATCCTTCTTTTTCGAGAGAAACCAGTCTTCTTCGTAATTCACGATTCGCNGAAACACCTCCTGCTATTGCTAGGTTTTTAATTCCTTTTTCTTCGGCTGCCTTAAGTAATTTTTTTATTAAAATATCTACAATACTTTTTCGAATTGAGGCACACAAGTCTGTTTTGTTTTTTTGCACAAAAGCTGAATCTTGCTTAGATAAGTCCCTTATCTTGTATAAGATGGAGGTTTTCAATCCACTAAAGCTAAAATCTAAATCTTTTATGCGAGGCTTGGCAAAAGAGAATTTTTCAGGATTTCCATCTTCTGCAATTTTATCGAGTTCAGGTCCACCAGGATAATCAATNCCTATCATTTTTGCTGCTTTATCAAAAGCTTCTCCAGCTGCATCGTCGATGGTCGTNCCAATTACTGTCATATCATCTGTACCCTTAACCTCAACAATTTGGGTATGACCTCCAGAGACNGTTAAACANAAAAAAGGAAAACAGGGAGGCTTAGTATTCTCAGTCTCTATAAAGTGAGCCAGTACATGCGCCTTCATATGGTTCACCTCAATAAGCGGTTTTTTGATTGCAATGGAAAGTGCTTTTGCAAAGGATACACCAACAATAAGGCTCCCCATTAAGCCCGGACCCCTCGTAAATGCAATTGCATCTATATCTTTTAGCTTCATTTGGGCATTAATAAGTGCTTCTTGTATAATTGGAACAATCTGCTCTTGATGGGCGCGGCTTGCGAGCTCCGGAACAACACCTCCATATTTTTGATGTATTTTCTGTGTTGCCACACAATTGGCCATNATTTTATTTCCATCGAGAATTGCTGCCGAGGTATCGTCACAGGAGGATTCTATTCCTAAAATAGTTGTGTGTTTTCGACTCAAAAGATTGTTATTTTTGTATTACCCTTTGGATGTCAAAGTTACTGAAAATATTAGGTCGTAGTGTTAGTATATCCGCTGAATGGATTCTAATCGCNATTCTCTTTTTTGTTTTTGCCATCCGCAGCTCTTATGTTCAAACCCACATTGGAGCTTATGCCACTTCCTATTTATCAAATGAGTTGAAAGCCGAACTCTATATTGGTGAAGTGGACATCGNTTTATTCGACAAAATTTATGTNAAGAATGTCTCTGTAAATGACCGAGAAAACGCTCAGCTTTTANTTATCGAAGAGCTAAAGNTTGAAATGGACCAAAATGCGCTATTTCAAGAGGAAGTTATTTTAAAAATGGTTTCTTTAACGGGAGGAGCGCTAAACATCAACAAAGATGCCTCAAATGGGAGTCCTAACTTTCAGTTTTTGATTGATTATTTTTCCTCAGATAAGGGTCAATCAACTAAGAATAGGAAATTCAAAATAGAGCAGTTGAAGGTTGACAACCTGTCCTTTAGCTATCAAAATGTTGCTGCTGATCAAAAAAGCTATGGAGTAGATTTCAATCATCTAGAGCTCAATCGATTTGGCTTGTTGTTAAATGATTTCATTATCGATGGTTCAGATGTCCATGCCAACATNAANGGGCTTAAATTTTCAGAAAAAAGCGGANTNGTCCTTTCGGATATGCANGCTAAAGTTGGGATAAGTGATGAGCAGATTATGCTTTCGGGACTTAAAATAAAGACGGAGTATTCTGAAATTGATATTCCGCTATTCGAGCTGAATTACAATCAATGGTCTGCTTTTCGCTCTTTTGAAGATTCAGTTTTATTCAACTCTATTTTAAATGATTCTCGTCTTGCTCTGAGTGAGCTGTCTTATTTTGTCCCTGCTATGGAGGGCATGTCAGATACAGTTATGCTCAAAGGGAAAGTCTTAAATTCAGTCAATAATCTTGAGATCAACGACCTAGCGTTAGTGTTTGGTAATAAATCTATGATTGAAGGAGATTTTCAGCTCCCTAATTTTATGAATGGTGGAATTGAACNTGTTAAACAAAAGATTAGAAAGGCTTACATAGATTTTCAAGATGTCAATCAATTTGTTTTACCCGTAGACTTTGAACCGCTTGAAATGGCTCCTTTTCTTCAACATGAATTTATAGCTTTTACTGATCTTAATGTAAGNGGAAATCTTAATCAGGTGAGNATTGATGCTTTGNCAATTGAATCCAATTACGGGAGGCTCCAGCTTAAAGAGCAAATGATATTAAAAAATGAAAAGACAGGTTTGTCTATTTTACCCGCTAAGGAGCTTGTTTCTCCTTTAATTCTTCANGGTTTTCAGCTAGGATCTTTTTTAAAACAAGAAGAACTTGGTACAGTAGCTGGGTCTTTTCGCCCTACTTTTCGTTGGAGCAATNCTGGCGAAATTGAGGTNGATATAAGCNAAGGTTCAGTAACCCGTTTTGACCTTAATAATTATGGGATTTCAGGAATTTCAATTGACGGNACCTCTATAAATAATGAGTCGCTTGATCTTCGNGTAATGGTCAAAGATGAGGCAGTCGATTTGGAATTGTCGACAGAACTAGATTTAACAGCTCCAAATTATAAGGGTGNTATTCAAGTGAATCGATTAGACTTAGATGCTTTGAACTTCACTCAGGATACATCTTTAGTAATTGGAAATATAAGTTTTGACTTGAATGGAAAAACTGATTTAGATTGGGGAGGGCATGTTATGTGTGATGATTTGGCTTATTTCCGTGCAGGTGACTCTTTGAAAACAAGTCACTTAGACCTTGGTGTTTTTTCTGAAGGGGAAATGTATAGCTATACCTTAGAAAGTGCATTTTTCGATGCGCAAATAAGTGGTGACTTTGATTGGAAAGCTTTAGCTTCTAACTTTTATAATGATTTGGCAGTTATCTTGCCAAGTATAAAAGTAGGAACGGAAAACGAAATCCTATCTTCAAATAAACGCACAGATCATACCGTTGAATTTAANATAGTCGGTAAATNATCGGGTCAGCTACTCAATTTTTTTGTNCCTGGGCTATATGTAGATTCNTCATCTAGTATTGTTGGAAAGTATAATGCTTTTTCAAAGGATTTGGACTTAGATATTGAGTCCGCCGAAATTAGAATAAATGAGGTTTTAATAAGCGGTCTTACTGGGACACAAAGACTACATAGCGACAGTATCTTTGCAGATTATCTTGTAGATTTCATTTCGTATAAAGATTCTTTAAAGTTTAATTTGATTGAATTTTATACCCATGGTTCAGAAGGTCTATTGGAAAGTCAACTATCCTGGGAGCCTGGAACAGATGAATATTCCAAGGTAGATTGGCAAACAACGATTCATGATCGTGATCATGTAAAAATATTACTACAACCCTCTTTTTTCTCCTTGGATTCTATGCGCTGGGCAATTGTAAATGAGTCNGANTTTTCNATTACTAGTGANGANCTNCANGTAGAAAAATTTGANNTNAATAGAGCNNAACAAAATATTNNAATCGAAGGTTGNTTGTCNGAAAATGACTTTGANACTTTANNCGTNAANNTAGANAATGTNGANGTNTCAGAAATAAGTTCAATTCTTGGTTTAGANAGAAGTTTGGANGGATTNCTTTCNGGANAGTCNANATTNACNAANCCTNCTGATAATTTTAANTANANNGGTGAGCTAANTTTANAAGGATTTCATNTGGCTGANGAATTCATNGGGGANATGGCNCTTNAAACAANTTGGNATAGAGANAAAAANNCNNTTGATTTNAANGGNGATTTAAAGGTNGANACNTCAACNACNTTTATTTTGAANGGAGATTATTTCNCNAGGGATAATAATNTNGAAGTNGATNTGGAATTTGACAATACNGATGTNTCATTTTTAAATGCTTTAATGGATCCNNATCTAATGAATNNTATANCNGGAANTTTGGATGGTTCNGTNCANGTNAAAGGAAAATGGTATGAGCCACAAATAAAGGGAGATTTGACACTTGATGACGTACATGTCAAGGTCGAATTACTTGGGGTAGAATACGCCATTGACGGTAAGATTGATATTGATGAACAGCTCTTTGCCCTTAATAATATTCCCTTCAAAGACCCAGACGGTAATATCGGTTCAATTACCGGTTCAGTATTCCACACTAATTTTCTCGATTGGTCGTATGATGTTCAGTTGAATTTTGAGAATGACATTACGAAATGGCGAACAAGCTTCCCTTTTGGATATGAGCCACTAAATCAGTTTGTAATTCTTGATACAGACTACAAAGATGGAGATTCTTATTTTGGCAAGGTCTACGGGCGCGGTAACGCGAATATTTCAGGATATGGTGAAAATATGACGATTACTGTAAACATGACAACGCAGGAAAATACAGTGATTAACTTTCCTATGTATGGNTCTTCTGATATTGATGAAGATTTTGAGTTTGTTCAATTTAAAAATAATCTCGAGCTGAGTGCGGCCCCGGAGGAAAAGTTTGATTTGACAGGATTAGATTTGGATTTAAACTTCAATATAAATCCAAAAGCGCAACTCAATATTATTTTTGACCCTTCGATTGGAGATCAGATTCTTGCGCATGGTTCAGGGAATATAAATATGCGGCTTGATCCTTTTTATAAAATTGATTTAAACGGTACCTACACGATTTCAGAAGGGAGTAATTATAATTTTGCAATGGGCGTAATTAAACAAAANTTCGCCATTGAAAAGGGTTCAACCATTTCTTGGACAGGTAATCCATATGATGCAGATATTGATTTAGTGACTTCTTTTTCAATCCCCAAGGTTTCTTTAAAAGATTTGGCTCCTGAAATNGTCATGTCAGAGCAAGAAAGCAGACAGATGAAGAATCAAAAAATAGATTGTTTTCTGAACTTAGATGAGACATTGATGGCACCTCAAATTAGTTTTGATATAAAAGCNCCCAATGCGCCAGAAACAGGAAAGACATTACTCAACGAGGTGATCAGTGAAGAAAGTGAGCTGAGCAAACAGTTTTTCTCCCTTCTATTGTTACGCACTTTTCAACCACTCAATAGTTCCATTGAGGCGCATGCATCTGCGGCAAAAGATCTTGCCGAATCACAAGTCAATGCGCTCTTGAGCGAGGTAAGTAAGGAATACGACTTGAATTTCAATTCTATTATGGATAATGATNTAGTTGGTATTGATTTNATAGAATTTGGNATTTCTAGAAGGTTTTTTAATGACCGTTTAATTGTTTCAGGTAATTTTGGTTTAGAAGAGGATTCCACTGGCTCAAATGAAAACGCAAGTTATATACCCGTTGGAGATCTTTTTGTAGAATATTTAATTAACGAATCCGGTACTTTTCGTGCGACAGCTTTTAGAGAGGCAGANCCTTATAATATTGGTACAGACGAATCAGGTCAAAAACCGTATACGCAAGGAGCAGGGTTGAGCTACCAAGAAGATTTCACGAATATTAATGATTTTAAGCTTATTCAATACTTTTTTGATATTTTCAGACCCAAAAGTAAAAGAAGGTATTTGAGNAAGAACAAAAATAAGCTCACTAAAATAGATTCTTAAAAGCGTAAGACATGNAAAAAGTATTAATAGCGAATAGAGGAGAAATTGCAAGAAGGGTAATTCGCACCTTAAAAAGGATGAACATTAAAAGTGTGGCCGTNTACTCNGATGCAGATGAAAANGCACCGCACGTGCAAGAGGCTGATGAGTCCGTTCATTTAGGNGCAAGTCCATCCNCTGAAAGCTATTTGANACAAGAGAAAATTATAGATGCCTGTAAGGCGCTAAATGTAGATGCCGTGCATCCTGGCTATGGTTTCCTTTCTGAAAATGCTGATTTTGCCAGGAAATTGAAAGCAGCTGGCGTTATTCTTATCGGCCCATCTCCTGAGTCTATGGAGGTTATGGGAGATAAATTAAAAGCAAAGCAGGCGGTGAAAGACTTTGGTGTTCCTTTGGTACCTGGGGTNGATGAAGCCATCACAGATGTAAAAGCAGCAAAGGCCATTGCAAAGGATATTGGATATCCTGTTTTGATAAAAGCCTCAGCTGGAGGGGGAGGAAAAGGCATGCGTCTTGTTCACGGGGAAGAAGAGTTTGAAGAGCAAATGCAAATGGCACAAAATGAGGCCATGTCTTCTTTTTCGGATGACGCCGTTTTTATTGAAAAGTTTGTAACTAAACCTCGTCACATAGAGATTCAAGTTTTTGCTGACAATCACGGAAACATGGTGCACTTATTTGAAAGAGAATGTTCTGTGCAGAGGCGCCATCAAAAAGTTGTTGAAGAAGCCCCTAGCGCAGTTTTAACCTCAAAAATGAGAGATGAAATGGGTGCTGCTGCATTGGCTGTATGTAAGGCATGTAATTATTCAGGGGCAGGAACAGTAGAGTTTCTTCTAGATGCTTCTTTAGATTTTTATTTCTTGGAAATGAATACGCGATTGCAGGTGGAACACCCTGTAACTGAAAAAATATCTGGAGTTGACCTTGTAGAGTGGCAAATTCGGGTGGCACGCGGAGAAAAGCTTCCNCTGAGACAAGAGGATTTAACCATTCATGGACATGCCATTGAAGTTCGCGTATATGCAGAAGATGCAAGAAGCGGTTTTACCCCAGATATTGGTACACTGAATAAATACAGAAGGCCATCAGGACCAAATGTAAGGGTAGACGATGCTTTTGAGGAAGGTATGGANATTCCAATTTATTATGATCCGATGTTGGCCAAATTAGTTGTGTGGGGTCCTGACCGTCAGACTTGCATAGAAAACACCATAATTGCGATTGATGATTACCAAATATCTGGTGTGAGTACCACATTGGATTTTGGAAAATTTGTCCTTCAGCATCCAAGCTTTAGAAGCGGTGATTTTGACACCAATTTTATCCAAAAGTACCTTCCGGACGCCACTTTGTTGCACCAAGAACTGAAAGAAGAGGGCAAGGCCCTTGAAGCAGCTGTAGCNCAAATATGGAATAGGGAAATTNACCTAAAGAATAAGGATTTTAGCTCTCAAGAAATCACTTCCTCTTGGAAAAGGAGTGGAAATAAATAATTAAAGGAATAGCGCGCTTATATTCATTTAAAAAAATTATTTTTGCCTAACAAAATTTGACTTATGAATCTACATGAATATCAAGGTAAATCAATCTTAAAAAGCTACGGTGTCGCTATCCAAGAAGGGGTCGTTGTCGATAAAGTAGAGGATGCAGTTGCTGCTGCGCAAAAGCTAAGCGATGAAACGGGAACGAGCTGGTTTGTTGTTAAGGCTCAAATTCATGCAGGAGGACGAGGAAAAGGAACTGTNGAAGAAACNGGTTCTCATGGTGTAGTTCTTGCAAAAGGGATCGATAAGGTTGAAGATACAGTTAAAGGTATTTTAGGAGGTCATTTGGAAACTATTCAAACGAACGGTAAAGCTAAAAAAGTAAATAAGGTATTGATTGCCCAGGATGTATACTACCCNGGACCTTCAGAAATCAAGGAATTCTANATGTCGGTTCTTCTAGACCGCGAAGAAGGAAAGAATGTAATTGTTTACTCAACCGAAGGAGGAATGGATATTGAGCATGTTGCAGAGCATACTCCAGACAAAATTTATAAGGAGTTTATTGATCCTCATCTGGGTCTTCAAGGTTTTCAAGCAAGAAAAATTGCTTTTAATTTAGGTTTATCAGGAACGGCCTTCAAGGGAATGGTAAAGTTCGTTGNATCACTTTATAATGCATACATTGGAATTGACGCATCTATGTTTGAAATCAACCCGCTATTCAAGACGGCTGATGATAAAATAATTGCAGTGGACTCAAAGGTCACTTTAGATGGAAATGGTTTATTCCGCCATCCAGATTATGCCGCAATGAGAGACAAAACGGAGGAAGATCCAACAGAAGTTGAAGCAGATGAAGTTGGTTTGAATTTTGTAAAGCTAGACGGAAACGTTGGATGCATGGTGAANGGTGCGGGNCTTGCAATGGCTACAATGGATATTATTAAGCTTTCGGGTGGAAACCCAGCAAACTTCTTGGATGTGGGAGGTACAGCAAACGCAGAACGTGTAGAAAAGGCATTTCATATCATCCTTAAGGACGCCAATGTTAAAGCAATTTTAATCAATATTTTTGGCGGAATCGTTCGATGTGATCGTGTTGCTCAAGGTGTTGTAGATGCCTACAAAAATATGGGAGAGATTCCTGTTCCAATTATTGTTCGACTCCAGGGTACGAATGCTGTTGAAGCGAAAAAATTGATTGATGATTCAGGTTTAAATGTTCACTCTGCAGTACTTTTGCAGGAGGCAGCTGACAAAGTGAAAGAAGTATTGTCTTAATACTTATTTCTAAACTAGAGCAACACNATAGGCGTTGNCAATCATTCTANACTTAACNTTAGCTGAGGTTTAATTTATTTTATTTTTGAACCCCACGCTGTCTAAAAAAACATATGCAAGATACAAAGCTAGTTGTCAGGCTTCCAAACTGGATTGGTGATACNTTAATGACGTATCCAATGCTCCTTGCGCTCCAAAATAGGGGAGTTGATTTTATTTGTTTGGGTCACCCCTGGTCTGAGGCATTGTTTTCTGGTACAGATCTTAACATAGTCACNAGTGCTGAAATCAAGAATTCAAAATGGTGCTACCGGTTTTATCGTGACCACCAATTTGATGAAGGTATACTTTGTCCAAAAACATTGTCTACNGTAACTCCNATGCGCCTTGCAGGCGTTAATTCAATCGGTTATCATTTTCTTTCTCANAAGCGAATTAATTACAATGATGATGTACATACAGTTGAAAATTACTTTGATCTAGCCAAAGCTTTTTTAAAGGAGGACTTGCTTGTTACTGACTTCGATTCTTTTATTCCTATTGATCAAAAAAGTGTTGCTTTAGGGCAAAAGATAATCGAAGAAAAAATTAAAGGAGCGTATATTGTGATCTGTCCTTATGCTACGAATTTACACAAAGGCAAAAATAAGGAATGGCCCTTTTGGATTGACTTTTGTGCTAAGTATACCGAGTCAAAGATCGTAGCTGTTGTTTCTGAAAGCGATTATGCACGCTGCTGTAATGATTTTCCTGAAATGCTTGTTTTGAGTAATACGCTAGCTGTTTCAGCCTATGTTATGCGAGAAGCGAAACTTGTATTGGCCAATGATAGTGGTGCAATGCATCTTGCTTCATTTTTCGGTGCTAATGTGATCGGTTTATTTGGAGCAACAGAAATCAATAAGACAAGACCATGGTATGGTAGCTATAAGGTAGGTGCTGACAATGAATTTATTTCAGTTTCAGGTTTAATAGCGGAATTACAATCGTAGTTAAAACGAGGAAGCTTTTTTTACTTTATAAGCGAAACGAAACCTTTCCTTTGAATAAAGTTACCCTCATCATCCTCCGCCTCAAAAATATAAACATAAACATCATTCTTGGCTTTACTTCCATTGGTTTGAATGGTTCCATCCCATCCAACATACTGGTCAAAGCTCTCAAAAACAAGCTGACCCCATCTATTAATGATTGTCAGATGATAGGTTTCTGGTTTTATGTGCGAAACAATAGGTAAGAAAATAGGGTTTATTCCACCTGGTGTGAAAGCATTTGGAATAAATATTTTTGAGGAGTAAGTCAGGCACAGCTCATTTGAAGAACTGATTTCTGAGAAATCATAGGTATTAAAAACTTCTTCACCCTCTATGCGATAACAGACCTTAGATTGAACACCTAGGCCATTAATGTCATCAATGAAATTATTTTCATTAGGCATAAGTACGGCAATAGGCGTGGGGTCATAACTTCCATTAATTGACCTATACAGTTTGTATTCTTTTATGCCGCCATCGAAGCCCATATAATCTGACCAATTCAGTGTATTGATGTAATCGTAATCATTCGCAGTTCCTTCTAAAAATATTGTTTTGGCCTCATTTGAGAATTCGCCCTCAAAACCACAGCTATCGATATATTTGGTTCTGTATTGCCAAGCTTGAAATTCAGTTTCAGCATCCTCGTCTAAAAAGAAAACCACGTCAGATGTTGCATCTGACCTTCCTATTTCTTCATACGCACCATTGTAATTTCGTCTCTGAAAGATAATTTCCGTGATACCAACAGATTCGTCTATATATTGATATAACTCAATATTTCCATCTACTACAGAAACTAATTTCAGATAATTATATCCAGGATCGCCAGCAACGGGNACATTGAAAGATGTGGGCGAGGAAAAAGCATTGTTGCCATCCATAAATATTGAATTGATGTAAATCGTATAGCTTTGGTTTCCATTCACAGCAATTGTTGCTGTTGTTTCCTCAGTGATTTCCTCTAAATTCCATAGACCATTAGATAGACTCCAAATTTCGTAAAAATCAGTTGTGCTCCCCTCATAGCTTGTCCAAGACAAAATAGCCTCTTGCTCACACATAAATACCTCGGAGGAGNTTACCATCGTTGTATGAACGTCAGCTTTAGCACTTGTTTGATAGGTTACAGGTACTGAGCTCGTTTCACATGAGTCAAAGGCAGCAACTGAATATGAAAAGGGACCTTCCTCAAACGGTACAGCGTAGGTGTATGTTGTCGTCGAAATCCCCCATAAGGTATCAAGTTCGTACAAAATGCCCGAGGCATCAAAGGTATAGATCACATATCCATAGGTATCACTTTGAAGGTTTTGACTCCACTCAATCTGCATGAGGTTCGTTGATGTATCTATTCCCGCACTGTAGATTAAAGGTATGTCTGGCGTCATTAAATCTTCAAAAACATCTCCTGTAGTATTCGATGTAAAATCGCAAACTGCTCCTGGAAGTACAATTTGATAATTGAGAAATGCAGAACAAATGTCTATCGTGTCTTGATAGGAATTCGTGCCAAGTGCAACGCTATCAATAAGGGTGAAAATCCCTGTTGGGTATTCCCTATATATGTGATAGAAATTTCCTGTATAGGATAATGGAGTGCTTGATGGAGCATTCCAGGTTAATAAGGCCATTCCGTTACCGGGATTGTTCAGGTTTAGAAAGATATTTGANACAGTATCTGAATATTTTACGGTATTTCCGTTACATCCTGACCTTGCAGATAGGAAGAAATCTTGTACATCAGTAGATGCCGTAATTGGATAACTATTTGCGTTCACATCAACGAGATTTGCCAATAAACCGTCTTGAACCGAATAAATACCGTACTCAATAAAAGAACCAAAAGGGTCATTTATAGAGGTCCAATTCAGGGTTAGGTTACCAGCTGGNTCTGTTTGNATACAATCGATTTTTGGTGCTTGGAGTACTCCCGGGTTTAATACATTAATTCTAACCGTAGCATAGGTGATTTTNGGAACCTGACAGAAATTATCCTGTACCTTGAATACGAAGTCATAAGGTATCATCTCAGAAATTCCACCAAATTGATTGACCAAATGGTCACANGTAGTTTGCCAAGAAAAAGAGGCAGTTGCNTTTTCAGGAGCTTGAATTGGAGGCAAGCTGTTTAAGGTAGCACAGGGTTCAGTATCGCAACCCAAAGGGCTTGTATAGCCCGCTCCAAACATAGGGCCCGAAGCAGAAATGATAACATTTTGGGCAGAACCATTTTGNAGCAGGTCGAGATCTGTTGCCAAAAGATCNAAATCAATTAAATCTCCAGCATTTACAGTTGTTTCAAATAGTCCACCTGCAAATGGGGGAGTTATGACTGGTGCATTGTTTTCGCTACTGCAAGGCAAAACGACAACTTGCATCTCCCGTTCAACCTCACCAATTAAGATTCCGTTTCTAAAAGATTGAACAGTNACCTTAATGTTGAAATTCCCAATATTAAAACTTGTAAAAACAATTTCGCCTGTGGAAGGGTCAATTGAGGCAGGGATATTATTTGCATCAATTTCGGTATCCGGGGTAGGCGAGTCGTATGAATATCCAGTTTCAAATGGAACAGGCATAGGATTTGTTGGAGGGTCGTAAACGCCAACAGGAAAATAGTCAAACGGTATTCCAAATTGGAAATGAAGTGAATCTAAGTCAGGATCAATTGCATTCATATTGTATCGATATTCAGAACCAGCGCAGGTAACAAAATGAGGCGATTGTAAAAAATTAGGGGAAGAGTCTGAGCAGGTGTTGTCCGCACTATTCGGATTTGCGAACATTTTCGCAGCCAACGTTATCCCNAAGGTAGAGGGGTCTGATAAATTACTAATAGCGTTACTTCTTGAAAAATTCTCATATGTAAAGATCCAGCCTTCTGAAGGGGGGATTCCCGATATACTTATTGGGTTGCTCCGATAGGTGATNCGTTCAATTGCCCCAACGCCATTTCCNGCCGCACTTCCTNTCCCNCATTCGAGNATTGGNGGTGATCCNGCTACNACAGTACATGAAGGAGAAATATCCTCTCTTGATATAAAATTCAAGACAATTGAATTAAGTGTAGGATGGTTCCAAACTCTTANNTCTTCAGAAATAATATTTACTTCTGCACCATTACANTCTCNNTAAAATACAAGTTGAAATTCATAGGTGTTTCCNCCGCTNCAGCTCCANGTTATTTCTCCACCCATTACATGGGAGGCATNCNANCTTAGTGAAAAGCTCAAAAAAAGAATAAAGGCAAATGCTCTNTGCATATGGATATAACGTAACATAATACGTAGTATTATAACGAGAANATCNAAATAAAGTTGCTAACCTGCTGAAATAACAGACATATCACTCCAATTCAAGTGTTTATTTGCAATTTGTTGGATTGCAGAGGCATCTATGTCGTGAATTCGTTGAATATATGTATTGTAGAAGTCAGAGCTTAGTCCATAGGATTCAACGCTCAAGAATAAATCCATCATTGCATAAGGTCCATCCGAAATCTTGAGCATTTGACCAAGCAGGTGATTTTTCACCAGGCCAAGTTCCTCTTTTCCTATTTTTTCATGACACAGAAGAAGCATCTCTTTTTCAATTTCTTTTAATGTCGGCTTTAAATGCTCTTTGCCAACTTCGGAGCCGATGAGTAGGTAACCTGAACCACCAGACTCAGAAATTACACTTCCAATACCATAGGTGTATCCCTTGTCTTCCCTTATGTTTTTCATGAGCCGGCTGCCAAAATAGTCTCCCAAAATAGTATTGAGGATACTCACGTCTAAGAAGTCTTCGTGTTGTTTATTGAATAAGGTTTTACCAATGCGTATTGCAGTTTGAACGGCATCTTTTTTGTCAATATGAATCGCGCCATATTTATTGCGAAAATCACTTTTAAATTCCAATGGTTTATTGATGCAATTTGTTTTGGATATATCGCAGATATGTTGAATTTCTTTTTCTTCCAATGCGCCGACAACAGCTACTTTAAAGATGCCATTTACGTAGTGAGCCTCATGAAAATCTACTAACTCCTCTCTTTCAACTTTTTGTAGGTCAGATTCATCAGAAAGTACCGCATATTCTGTTCCGTGATATAGTTGTTCTTGAAAAGCCCTCTGGGCTAGAACAGCTACACGATTGATGTTGATTTTGAAGTTTTGAATTTTTTCTGCTTTTACCTCCTGAAATTCTGCTTCGGGAAAGCATGCATTCAATATGGCATCTAAAAGGACGTTATAGGCTTCTGAAATATTGTTTTTTAATGCAAACAACGATACCATTACACCCTCATGAGATAGACCAATATCAAAAAAGGCACCTAAATCATCGAGTTGATTATGTATTTCAGTTGAGCTTTTTTGTTGAGTACCAGAAAGCAGCATAGATGAGGTCATGCTGACAACGCTGTTTTTTGCTTTTCTTAAGCCTGCATCAAAGTAAACATCAATCCTTGCAGTTTCATTCGAAACATCAGACATCCAGTACAAAGGAGTTGTTTTGTTAAGTGCGATTTTTTCCGGAGAAATGAATGAAATAGCACCTGTTTTATGTGTTTTTGGGGCGTTTTTACGATTCATTTCGTTTTATTTATTTTGAGTAACGAGCAATTCTCCTTCCTTAGAGTTGAATTCGCAAATCCTAGAATATCATCATTTTGAATGTTATTATAAATTTGAATTTCTTCATTTATACCATTTGCATCTCCGAGCAACTCAAACATGCAGAGACTTATTGATTTGTTTAATAATCCCTGTTCTTGAAATGCTTTTGCCGTGCTTAATTTATTCTTCAAGGAGTTAAGCTTTCTAGCAGTAAAACCCTCTGTTTTAATTTTTTCTAATTCCTTCCAAAGTGCACTGTCTAAAGTATCGAAATCAACATGCTCAGAAAGCTTTCCAGTAATTAGGAATAATCCATGGTCAAGTGATCCAGTAATAAAGGCATTTATTTCGGAAACCAAGCTCTGCTCTTTTTTTAGTGCTACATTCAATAATGAAGATTGATCCTTGCCAATAGCATCACTTAAAAAGTCACCCAGGTAATACCCAATATTTTTTCTTTCGGACATCTGAAAGGCATAATAAAAAGCATTTGCGGGTACATCACGCTGAATAGATTTTTCTCTAAATTCCTTTTGGGCAGGCTCAAGCGGTAGTATTCGTGCAGGTTTTATACCTCCTGGTATGGTTCCATAATATTTTTTGATGAGCTGTTTAATTGAACCGCTATCGAAATTACCTGAAATACATAAAATTGCATTAGAAGGGCAATAAAACTTTTTGAAAAATGCCTTAACGTCGCTCATTACTGCCTTTTCAATATGGGCAATATCTTTTCCAATCGTAGCCCATTGATATGGGTGCTTTTCATAGGCTAAGGGGCGCAATTCGAGCCAAACATCACCATAGGGTTGGTTCAAATACCGCTGCTTAAACTCCTCTATTACTACACTGCGCTGTACCTCTAAACTTTTATCAGTAAAAGCGAGTGAAAGCATTCTATCACTTTCTAACCAAATTGCTGTCTCTATATTGTTTGCAGGTATTATTTCATAATAGTTTGTAAGGTCATTACTGGTAAACGCATTGCTTTCTCCACCCGCCTTTTGAAGTTCTTGATCAAAATCTTCGATATGAATGGATCCCCCAAACATAAGGTGCTCAAATAGGTGGGCAAATCCAGTTTTATCCTCATGTTCATCTCTTGCACCTACATCATAAAGCGTATTGACGACGGCCATCGGGGTGGTTTTGTCATGGTGCAGAAGAACTTTTAGTCCATTATCTAGGGTATACCGCTCAAATTCAATCATTCTGATTCAGTGATATTTTTGTCAATTCATTTTGTGCTTCATTAAATTCATTGACTAAGTCTAAGATGATTTGCTCTGCAGACAAAAGTTCTTTCATTATACCCGCTATTTGTCCAATCTCCAGTTCACCATTTTGAAGATCCCCCTCGAACATTCCTTTTTTTGCGCGTCCTCTGCCTAACAATTTTGAAAGATCTTCTATTGAAGCATTTTTTAAATATGCTTCTTTTACACTGCTATGAAATTCATTTTTTAGCAAGCGAACAGGCGTAAGCTCTTTCAATGTGAGCTCGGTGTCTCCCTCTTTCGCAGCTAAAATTGCTTTTTTGAAATTGATGTGTGCGCTAGATTCGTGGGAG
>NYTQ01000100.1 GCA_002683585.1 Cryomorphaceae bacterium | reverse complement strand
ATGTGGAGTCGGAGGGGTTCGAACCCTCGTCCAAACGACGATTCTTCAAGCTTTCTACATGCTTAGTTTCTGATTGTTTTTCGATTAAAGCTCGGACAGAGACCCCCAAAACTTTAACTTAGATACTAGTGTCTTATGCTCACTTAGTACCGTCGTGAGCACCAGCCCGATGGGTTGGACTTCCTAATGGCGAGCCTAACGGGCCGAAGCCTGCCGGAAGTACTTGTTCAACCTACTGTGCTTCAGTCGAATTAAGCCAACTAACATTCCGTTAATTAAGCAGCAAGTGCGTATGACGTATTGTCAATTATAGTTTGTGACAAATTTTTAAAGAGGCTCACCACAAACCTCTGCATGCTGACACTTGACCAATGCTACCGCTGTCAAATCCAATGTCGACCCCAAAGAACGTTTTTACAAAGTTAGAACTAATAACGTGTAAATTCAAAAAGGGTTCATAAAGTCCGTTAAAAAGAAGGTGTTCCTGTGGAGCGGTATTTTTTCGGCCGATCTGAATAGGTTCCGCGCGCTTTAATGATTGATTTTGGGTAATCTGTTATAATAGCATCAATACCGAGATCCATCATTTTGTGCGCATCATCAGATGTATTCACTGTCCACGAGTAAACAGATACATTTTTGTCACGAAGCTGTTTTAGCTTTCTTTTATTTAAAGTTTTGTGATANATTCCGAGTGCAAACGGTTTAAAGGATAGTTCCTTAAGGTATGCATTTGCGGACTTCGACGGTAAATAGGTGAGGTAGGCGAGTCTGAGTTTTGGTGCTTTTTTATGCAGAGCTTCAATGATGTTTTTGTCAAAGCTCATNTAGACTACATTTGGAAATTGATAAGCAGCAACCTCTTTAAGAATTAAATCAACAAAGGCATCTGGATGGGGTTGTGAGATGCCGTATTCTGAAACTTCTGATTTTATTTCAAATAAGATGAGCTTCCCACGAATCGTTGATTTTAGTTTTATAACGGCATCTTTTAGTAGGGGTTTTCTTGTAATGTGTTTCTGTTGTTCTGGAAATCCCATATGGACTTTTGATCCGCAATCAAAGGCCTCTATTTCAGCCTGCGTCATTTTATAAATATTGTAAAGCTTTTCGTCTTCAATTGCTTTTCCATTTGGATCTAGGCAAAAATCTTTGTGAAAATAGGGTTCATGTGAGATGACAAGCTTTCCTTCTCCATTGACCACGACATCCCATTCTATTCCGTCTGCTCCCTGTTCAATAGCATTTTTGAAGCCTAAAATAGAGTTTTCGGGCATTGTTCCCCTACAGCCTCTATGTCCTATGACTCTAATTGTATTTTGGGTATGGAATAATCCTGAATTGATAAGCATAAAAAGTAGCGGGATATATTTCATAAAACAAATTATTGGACATAAAAAAAGGCTTCAAATGAAGCCTTCTCTTGTGATTTTTTTAAAGTNTTCCGAGCATTCCTTTCTTAAGCTTCGAGCTCGCTGGTTTATCACCAAGCCAGATCGCATAAAGTGCTTTCTTAAACTCAAGGCCTTCAACGATTCCTTTATATTTTCCGTTGATTGTAACCGCAACACCTTTTCCAGGTACATAGATCATTAAAATTTCATCTTTCACCTTGAATGCATCAGAGAAGAATCCTTTGAATTTAGCAATTTCAGCCGCTGATGCTTTTCCGGTAGTAGCATTGGCAAAACCNTCCTTTACAGATTCGTTGAATTTATCTCTTGTTACTTTACTCGAGGTAATAACGATTTTGATTGCAGAGCTTGCATCTGCCGCCATTACTTTATTAGCGTCCATTGTTGTTTTTTCAAGGTAAAGACCAGCGACATATAAGTCAAGTGTATACTTCTCCCTGAGTCCGCATCCGTTAAAGTATAGGGCCGTTCCCTTGATGTCTAATTTTGGAGGAAAAGTCACTCCTGAAATAGTTCTGTTCTGGGCAATAGAACCGTGTGCCATAAAAAGTACCAAAAGGCTAGATAAAATAAATTTCATAAGATTATATTTTTTTATTTCTGAAAACAATTTTTGTTTTCAATAGGGTTTGCAATTATCATGCTAAAATAAAGATTCAGTCTGTGAATTCCTTAATTGATTTGTTATATTTATCTTAAAATACTAGAAAATTATGAAATTATTAGCCATTCTATTACTCTCAATTGCAGGAATGTATTTGGGCTATAAGTTAAGAAAATCGAGTAAAGACAGTAATGACGAGCGTTTCTCGATCTATGGAGGATTAACCTTTTTGATTGCTTTAACGGGCGGTATTTTGGCGACATCTTTATTTCTTCTAAAAGGAGAATCNTGGACGATTGAAAACAAAATGATGTTCAGACTTATTTTCACCTCTGTAATCGGTTTAATGTTTGTTTTCTTGGGGGTAAGACTCACAGGTAAAGCTAAGCGTGATGGAAATAAGTTAGGTCAAATTGCTGGGTTAACCTGGGTTTTGGTTGCTTGTTTTGTAAGTGGGATGATGATTACCAGAACAACCAAAATGAATAAGGGGTGGACCTCTGAAAGGCAAGCGCAAGTGATGAGTGCTTGTGAAGGAATGGCTGACCAAGGAAATAGCTTTAATTGTCCATGTTATGTTCGAGAAGTTATGANTGCATTTAAAGATCCAGCAGATTACAATAAAGCCATGGAGGATGAGAGTAGTGGGAAGAAGGCAGACTTTATTGCTAAAATGGACCAGGATTGCCCATGTGGTGGCGCAAGCTTCGATGAATCTGAGGTCGAATCCATTGATCTACCTTTCTAATCATATAAAATTAACGTCTTATGAAATCAGTATTTACATGTATAGTAGNAATTGNTNTAATCCTTTATTCATGTGGGAGTCCGGANGAATCTATGAACAAAACCATGGCTGATTTTACGGAGAAATGTATTGAAGATGTCTACGATTGTGAGTGCTATGGTGACAANGTCAAGGCCCATTTTAAAACGGACGAGGCATATATCAANTACTACGAAACACACGATGAAATCCCTGATGAGTTGGCGGAGTCGCTCTTTGATTGTATGCCTTTCTAACGTACAATTCAGCGGATTATTTGCTTAGTGTTTCGCGGCCAAATAGCGCTCAGCATCTAGGGCAGCCATACATCCTGTACCGGCAGCGGTGACCGCTTGACGATAGGTTTTATCTGCGGCATCTCCAGCTACAAANACACCATCCACATTTGTATAACTTGTTCCTGGTTCTTCATATTCGATGTAACCTGTTTCGTCTAGCTTCAAGAACTCCTTAAAAATATCAGTATTTGGTTTATGGCCAATAGCGACAAAGAAGCCCGTGCAAGAAATTTCNAATTCTTCGTTTGTTTTATTATTGAATGCTTTAACACCAGTAACAAGCTGCCCGTCACCGAGTACTTCTTTAGTTTCTGTATTGTATAANATCTCAATATTTTCTGTCTTTCGAACGCGTTCCGCCATTATTTTCGAAGCCCTAAATTCATCTCTTCTAACAAGCATGGTTACTTTTGTNCAAAGCTTTGAGAGGTAATGCGCCTCTTCACACGCTGAATCACCAGCNCCAACAATTACTGTCTCTTGACCTCGATAAAAGAATCCATCACATACTGCACAGGCTGAAACTCCACCGCCAAGCTTCAAGTATTTTTGCTCACTTTCTAGACCAAGATATTTGGCAGANGCTCCTGTNGATATAATTACTGTATCGGCATGGATTTCTGTTCCNTCATCTGCCCAACACTTATGTACTTCACCTGAGAAGTCAACTTTATCTATGAATCCAGGACGAACATCCGTCTCAAACCTTTNNGCCTGATCTTTGAGCTCAATCATCATCTCGGGTCCGGTTACTCCATCCCGATACCCAGGAAAGTTTTCTACTTCATTTGTAGTCGTTAGCTGACCTCCCGGNTGCAAGCCTTCATAAAGCACAGGTTTCATATCTGCTCTTGCGGCATAAATTGCGGCAGTGTAGCCTGCAGGACCTGAACCTATGATTAAGCATTGAATTCGTTGTATTGCGCTCATAAATAAAATTTTTACAAAAATAATTGAATGTGTATAATAGCCTAATGAAATTGAAAAAAGCTTCGTGTTATTTTCGAAGCTTGAATTTTGCAANTCTTCCTTCCGTTGCGGAAGCGTAAAGCTTGTTTTTTAGCACAGTCATGGTATAAAACTTACCTGATGTCAGTGGNCTCCAATTTNCACCNTTATCAACAGAATAATCTATTCCTGTTGTTCCGCAGGCATAGTAAACACCNTTGTGCTCAATAANACATGAACGGTAGCCTCTTGGCTTAGTTGTTGGTGCTTTCCATGTCTTTCCTCCATCCAAGGTNTAAAAGCAGTTCTTTGTATCGTCCTCAGGTTTTTTATAATTCCCGCCAACAACGACACCTTCTGATTTATTTTTCATGGCGACTGAGTATGCGCCAGAGCTTGCTCTNGANTCAAAAGGAAGTATAGCCGTAAACCAAGTCTTTCCTANATCCTCCGTTTTTATGAATCTTGAAGACTGCCCACCTGTAACAATTACAAACATTTCATCTTTATAAATGATGCTNGTTCCACTTGCAGAAAAGCCATATTCTCCTTCCAANGCGACCAGTGGCGTTTTTACTGGGGTCCATCTAACTCCTCCTGAGTTTGTAGTATATACAGGGAATACCCCATCGATTGGATCGCCATATAGCATCCCTTTCATTGCATATAATGCCATTCCATCATAAAAGACATCCTTGTAGTCGGCGCGCATGCGCATTGCGAAACCATTTAAAATATAGGTTAGCTGGCTTGCTTTACTACTTTGCATTGCAATTACCTTTTGGCCATTCACATCTATGTCTCTNANTTCATNGAGCGGAGANTTAAGATTGAGACACCTAGACTTGTNGGTCTTGATGTTATGCTCATAAACCAAACCTGTATTTGCGCTCAAATAGATGCTGTTTTTAAATCCAGCAATCCCTCTTGCGTGGGTTCTTGAATCTGCATAATGATGGAATTGNGCAAATGATGCTGTGTAAAGCAGACTAAATATTGCGAAAACGAGCGTTGAANTGCTTTTTGTGTTCATTTTTGATTGAATTGAGGGCATTGGGTACTGATTTTTTCCATCTTTTGTGAGACCATATCCACTGGCTTGGTTCATTTAAAATATCTTTCTCTAAGAAATGTACATATTTTTCAGTGATTTCTCCATATGGTAAAGATAGGGGTTCTGCGCAAAGAAGTTTAAATTCTAGTTCATAATAACCNCGCTTAATCTTATGGANAGTGTAATAAATTACTGGGAGATTGTAGGAATTNGCAATCATTTCNGTTCCAAACGTAAAGGCTGTTTCTTGTTTTAAAAAATGTGTCCAGTAGCTCTTTTTAACGCTGCCAGGTGATTGGTCTCCTAATATNAGCANGGCAAAAGGATTGTTTTCAGNTTTTCCTATTTCTGTTTTGTAATTTTTCGAATCCGTTACAATCATTCCAAGTCGTTCACGTTTCTTATTGATTTCTTTACCAAGTGATGCCTGCGTTAATGGCATTCCTATTCCAATTGCTTGATGCTTGAGAGCTATGTTCTGATGGGTGATCCACCATTCCCAATTNTTAATATGTCCTGCACAAAGTATAATGCTCTGTCCCTGCTCAAAATATGCATTGACGAGCTCTGGATTACGAATTTTATATCGTTTCTTTAATGAAGCCTCAGNTATACTTAAGTTTTTAATTCCTTCTACAAGGATATCTGCAAAATGCTTATAATAATCCTTGATAATCTGTTTTTTGGCTTTTTGATTGAGCTTGGGAAAGCTTGTATTTATGTTATTTATGACTACATCTTTTCGGTATCCTAAAATTCTATACAGAAGAAAGTAGATCAAGTAGGCAATCCTATATAGCAAGTCCAAGGGAAGCCAGGAAAGTGGGAGTAGGAAAAGAAAGAAGATTGCTTTGCCCATTATTTTTTGTATTTATTTTTCCATAGACGCTGCTGGTTTTGCTCAATATCTTGTTCTTTAGCGCTTGATCCTGCATTAAAAAAAGATGTGCCCGCTATTTCCTTNGGTAAATATTCTTGTGCTATAAAGTTTCCTTCAAAATCGTGGCTGTACTTATACTTTTCTCCGTAACCGAGCTCTTTCATAAGTNCGCTAGAGGCATTTCTCATGGCGATAGGAACGTTGAGGTTGCCAGTTTTTTGAACAACNTGCTGGGCATTATTNATAGCCATGTAAGCGCCATTTCCTTTAGGGCTATCTGCAAGGTAGATGGTACATTGTGCCAATATGATTCTTGATTCAGGCCAACCAATTTTCTCAACTGCTTGAAAGGTAGTATTTGCCAATAGCAGGGCATTTGGATTTGCAAGCCCAATATCCTCGGAAGCAGAAATAATTAGGCGTCTAGCGATAAATTTTGGATCTTCACCTCCTTCAACCATTCGAGCCAACCAATANATTGCCGCATTTGCATCACTGCCGCGAATTGCCTTTATGTAGGCTGAAATAATATCATAGTGCTGATCACCGTCTTTATCATATCTCGCCAAAGATTGTTGGGCATTCTCTTGAACNAGTGTGTTCGTGATTTCAATNCTTTCGTNTTGAGGNAAAGAGCTAATGATAATTTCAAAAACGTTTAATATTTTACGCGCATCTCCTCCCGATATAGCCAGTAAGCTTTCATATTCTATAAACTTTATTTTTCGTTTAGAAAGCAGCTGGTCCTTAACAATTGCGCTATCTAAAAGTCTGATTAGGTCTTTTTTCGTGTGGTCTTTTAACGTATAGACGTGGCATCTCGAGAGTAGAGCGGAAATTACTTCAAAAGAGGGGTTTTCAGTNGTAGCGCCAATCAAGGTTACTACNCCTTTTTCAACAGCTCCTAATAATGAGTCTTGTTGTGATTTTGAAAATCGATGTATTTCGTCAATAAAAAGAATGGTTCCTGATTCTTGAAACATTCCAGCATTTTGGACCTTTGCGATGACTTCGCGAACATCTTTTACACCTGAAGATATAGCAGACAAGGTGTGGATTGTCTTTTTAAGTTTTTCTGCGACGAGATGTGCCAAGGTCGTTTTTCCAACACCAGGAGGTCCCCAAAAAATCATTGATGGAATAATCCCTGCCTCCAAAGCCCTTGTGAGTGGGGCATTTTCTGAAAGTAGGTGTTCTTGTCCTATGTANTCATCTAGATTTTTCGGACGCATTCTTTCTGCGAGAGGGGCCAGGACATTCATATTACAAATTTAAGGAAAGATTGAAACCATGCAGTAAATTTGTGGCCATTTCACATATCCTGATTATTTTTACCGCTGTGTTAAATGGAAAAAAAATAGCCGTTGTNTTGCCTGCCTATAATGCAGCTCAAACGATTGGTAAAACCTATCGTGAAATCCCAATGGATTTAGTAGATACAGTAATTCTTGTTGATGATGCGAGCAAGGATGATACATCAGCTNTCGCGCAAGAACTGGGTATTGAACACGTTATTCGTCATGAGTCGAATAAGGGCTATGGTGGAAACCAAAAATCATGTTATGAGAAGGCTTTGTCATTAGGCGCAGACATCATCATTATGCTCCATCCAGACTATCAATATACACCAAAGTTGATCCATTCTATTGCTGGTATCATTGCTTACGATGTTTATCCGGTNGTATTNGGATCTCGAATACTAGGAAAAGGAGCGCTTAAAGGAGGAATGCCTATTTATAAATATATTGCAAATAGAGTGCTTACCTTGTTTCAGAATATTTTAATGGGACAAAAGTTGTCAGAGTATCACACGGGATACAGGGCTTTTTCCAAAGAGATTTTTGAGAAAATCACGATACAAAACAATTCAGATGATTTTGTATTTGACAATCAAATGCTCGCTCAAATTTGCTTCAAGGGATACGAAATAGGAGAAGTAACGTGTCCTACAAAGTATTTTGAAGAAGCGTCATCTATTAACTTTAGCCGCTCAACCACCTATGGTTTGGGGGTTTTAAAAACTTCATTACTTTTCCGTTTGGCTAAATGGAAGATATTCACTCACAAAATATTTAAATAATATGTCAGACGATAAAAAAGTTATTTTTTCAATGGTTGGCGTCACAAAAGCAACGCCTCAGGGGAAACAAATTATCAAGAATATTCACCTCTCTTTCTTTTACGGTGCTAAGATTGGCATTATCGGACTGAATGGTTCTGGTAAATCAACCGTAATGAAGATTATTGCTGGATTAGACCAGGCCTATCAAGGAGATGTGGTTTTTTCTCCAGGGTATTCAGTGGGGTATTTACCACAAGAGCCTGAATTAGATTTGCAGAAGACAGTGAAGGAAATTGTGATGGAGGGATGTCAAGAAACAGTTGATGTGCTCAAGGAGTATGAAGAGATTAATGCGTCCTTTATGGATGAGGCAGTGCTCAATGATCCTGATAAGATGGAAAAGCTTATTGCACGTCAAGGTGAGGTTTCGGATAAGATTGATGCTTTAGATGCATGGGAACTGGACAATAAGCTTGACCGTGCAATGGATGCCTTGCGTTGTCCTCCTGATGATCAAAATATAGGTACTTTATCTGGTGGTGAAAAGAGAAGGGTAGCTTTGTGCAGATTGTTGCTCAAAAACCCCGATATTTTATTATTAGATGAACCTACTAACCATTTGGATGCAGAGTCTATTGATTGGTTAGAACAGCATTTACAGCAATATAAAGGGACCGTAATTGCTGTTACGCACGACCGTTATTTCTTGGATAATGTAGCGGGTTGGATTCTAGAGTTAGATAGAGGAGAGGGTATTCCGTGGAAAGGCAACTACACGTCATGGCTAGAGCAGAAAGGAAAACGATTAAAAGAAGAAGAAAAGTCTGAATCGAAAAGACAGAAGGTCTTGGCGAGAGAGCTTGAGTGGGTTAGAATGAATCCGAAAGCGAGACAAGCAAAAAACAAGGCTAGAATTCAGAATTATGAGAAGATGTTGTCTCAGGACACGAAAGCTAAGGAGGATGCACTAGAGATTCCGATACCGAATGGTCCACGTCTGGGAACCAATGTGATAGANGCAGAAAGTGTTGCTAAGTCATTCGGTGAAAAGTTACTTTATGACAACCTCAATTTCAAGTTGCCACCTGCAGGTATTGTAGGTGTAATTGGTCCGAATGGAGCAGGGAAAACAACTATTTTCAAAATGATTATGGATGAATTGCAACCAGACGGAGGGCAATTTCAGGTCGGTGATACAGTAAAGCTTGGTTATGTAGACCAAACCCATAAAGACATTCATCCTGATAAATCNGTTTTTGATGTTGTTTCTAATGGCCTAGAGTATGTTGAAGTAGGGAATCAAAAAATCAACTCTAGGGCATATCTCTCTAAGTTCAACTTCAATGGGTCTGACCAGAATAAAAAAGTAGGGGTNCTTTCAGGTGGTGAAAGGAATAGATTGCATTTGGCCATGACNTTGAAGATNGAGGCGAATGTTTTATTGCTTGATGAGCCTACCAATGATATTGATGTCAATACCCTAAGAGCCTTAGAAGAAGGCATCCAGAACTTTGCGGGTTGTGCAGTAGTGATTTCTCACGACAGGTGGTTCTTAGATCGAATATGCACGCATATCTTGGCTTTTGAGGGTGATTCTGAGGTCTATTGGTTCGAAGGAACGTATTCTGATTATGAAGAAAATCGAAAGAAAAGATTGGGTGATGCAGGCCCTAAAAGAATAAAGTATAGAAAGATCGTGTAAGGACAATTTAAATAGATTACGGTACTACTTTTTAATCGACGTTTTAACTTGTATATTTAGAAAGTCTTACGTTGTTAATTTTATTTTTTATGGCTTTTATCGATGTTATTAAATACGAATCCAATTCAGACGAATTTCTTTGGAAACACCCTGTCGAGGATTTAAAACTAGGCACGCAACTCATAGTTAATACCTCACAAAAA
>NYTQ01000099.1 GCA_002683585.1 Cryomorphaceae bacterium | reverse complement strand
TAGGTGTGATGTCTTTGAGAAACAAGCCCCATTTGTCATAATCTTCATTGAAATCAATAGATATATCGGGTAGGATACCTATAATTAGCCGAGATAGCTGTTCTTTTCTTGCATTTAGGTTGTAGAACATTTCTTCAGAATTCACCTTATACAAAAGATCATTTTTAGCAAACCGTGTCCCGGGTTTCATTAATAAATCTCCGCTTTGAAGCCTCCCCGATATTTCGAATGCAATATCAAGCTCTGTAAATGGAACGATTTGTCCATATGAACTTATGGTTAAAGATCTTTCTTGATTTTCAATAATACGTACTGAAATATATTTGCGGGTTTCTGCGCCTTTTTTTTCTTTTATTTCTTCTTTTTGGTTGGCGAGTACCATTAGATATAATACACCCGTTATTGCTAAGAGAATAGCAAAAAGTATAATTTGATTTTTTTTCATTGAAAGGGGGGTACTGACTTAAGTGGTTTAGAATTCAAAAATAGTCATTGCAATATAGACTTGCAATCAAATTTAGGGCATTAATGTGTTATTCTTAAATTGCATAGACTTTTGTTTTGCCTTATATTTGAACAACTGTCTCGGCTATGAAATATTTAATTCTTTTCTTATTCTCTCTACCTATTTATATTTCTGCGCAGTTTCAATTTTCTTTTTCTGATTCAATACAAATTATAAATAATAATGAGCCACTCAGTATGCCCTGGGCGGGAGGACTAAATTACCCTCAGTTTTCAAGTATTGACTATGATTTTGATGGTGATTTAGATTTACTTGTTTTCGATAGGAGTAGCAATCAGCTCAAGGTATTTGAACATAAAATAGAAGATGGCGACCATTTTTATGATTACGATTACACTGGGGCTGAATGGTTCCCTGAAGAGTTGCGTTACCGGCTATTTGCGATTGATTATGATGGTGATGGGCGAAAAGATTTATTCGCCTATGGTATAGGTGGTTTGAAGGTTTTTCGAAATACAGGAGACCCTACGAATGGACTTTCTTGGGAGGTAGCCAAAGAAATTCTTTATTCTGATTATTGGGGTAATTCCTTAAGCCTTTATGTTAGCTCAAGTGATATTCCTGCAATTGTTGATGTAGACGGAGATGGAGATATTGATATATTGACTTTTCATATAGGAGGAGAATACCTAAGATACCACCAAAATCAGAGCATAGATTTGTACGGCCATGCAGATTCTTTAGAGTTTGTTTTGAAAAATGAGTGTTGGGGTACTTTCCGTGAAGATGTGAGTACCAATTCTGTTTATTTAAATGACAATACCACGCCATGCTCTTCTGGTAATGTTCCTAACCCAGAATTCCCTTTAATTGAAGACAAGAAAGCAAACGATGAAAAAGCGCATTCTGGTTCAACGATTCTCGCATTAGATATTGACGGGTCCGGTGTGATGGATCTGGTATTGGGAGATGTAGCATTCCCAAATTTAAATTTAATGATCAACGGCGGGTCGGATGTGAATCAAAACTCCCCAATGGTCTCAAGCGACCCCTTATTTCCCTCAAATAGTATTCCCGTAAGTATGCAATTGTTTCCAGCGGCATTTAATTTGGATGTTGATTTTGATGGNGTTAAAGATTTAATTGTTGCACCGAACGCNAANAATATTTCNGAAAATGAACAAAGTGTTCATTTTTATAGAAACACAGGCAGTAATCAAGTTTCCAATTTTGTTTTTGAGACAAAGGAATTCCTTCAAGGCGATATGATAGANCATGGCTCTGGTTCTATTCCTGTTCTAACAGATGTTGACGGAGATGGATTAACAGATTTAATCGTTGGTAATATTTTCGCATACAAAGCCGTTTTAAATAAGGAAAGCCGAGTTGCTTATTACAAGAATACAGGAACCTCTTCATCTCCTGAATTCACACTTATTGACCGTGATTTTCAAAATCTATCAGCACTTGATGTTGGCTTGAGGATGTATCCTACTTTTGGTGATCTAAATGGTGACCAAAAGAACGATATGATTTTAGGTTTAGAAGATGGAACGCTTTCCTATTTTGTAAATAATTCAGCTGGTAGCATTCCATCTTATGCATCGCCAATCGTTAACTTGGAGGATGTAAATGGTACAATTATACAAAATGGCTTATACGCGGCTCCACAGCTATTTGATTTAAATAAAGATGGGCTTTTAGATTTGATCATTGGAATTAAAACAGGTGAGCTTATTTATTATCAAAATGTGGGTTCACCTTCGAACCCGTCATTCGAATTTGTAACTAATTTTCTTGGGAGTGTGGATGTAGCCGAAACATCCCCTAATGGATATGCCACACCATGTTTTTTCCGTCAAAATGATACAACCTATGCANTGATTGGAGCTGTTGATGGTTTGGCTTATTTTGCGCAAGGAATTGACGGAAATATAAATGATGGTCAAGCTTTTGAAAGTATTGTTCAAGATTATTTAGGATTGAATGTGGGTGGTTATAGCTCATTTTCTATTTCAAGTTTAGACGGCGATGTAGAGCTAGATTTATTTGTGGGTCAAGACCTTGGTGGCTTATTCTATCTTGAGAACGATTCCAATAGCAGTGCTGGTTTAATTTCTTTAGAAAAAGAGATCTTCTTCTCTGTTTGGCCGAATCCATTCAACAAGGAGGTCACNATTGAATTAATGGATTTAACTGAAGAAGTAAAAGNNGAACTATTGACTGTAACTGGCGAAATAATTGGTTTCTATGAGCTTAATCAAAAACTTAATATCCTGCAATTAGATCAAATCGATTCGGGTATTTATTATTTGCGCTTATCGAANGGGCTGGGAACAACTAAACTTATAAAGNTGTAGCCTATCTAATATTGAAATTTAAAACCTCTTTTCCCATTAAAAGGCATTTTAAATTGTCTCCAATTTGAACTTTACCTACACCGGCTGGCGTACCTGTAAAAATGAGGTCTCCTTTTTTGAGCGTGACGAATTTCGAGATGTATGCAATGATCTGATCAAATGAGAAAATCATATCCAGGTTAGATCCGCTCTGAACCACTTTTCCATTCTTTTCTAATTGGAATTTAATTTCTTTTGTTGAATCTTTCAACGGTATCCATGTTTTAGATAGAGGGGCGCTTTGGTCAAAGCTTTTAGAGATTTCCCAAGGAAGCCCTTTGTCTTTGCAATTTTGTTGTACATCCCTCGCNGTGAAATCTATGCCTAAAGTACAAGAGGAGTAATAAGTGTGGGCAAACTTCTCGTCTATGTTTTTTCCAACCTTNTCGATTTTTAGCACGATTTCACATTCGTAGTGTAAATTGCTCGTGAATTTGGGATAGAAAAAGTCTCGTGTNCTAAGAAGTGCAGTTTCGGGTTTCATAAAGAAAATAGGAGTGGAGGGGAGGGCTGCATTCATTTCTTTCGCATGCTCAACATAATTCCTTCCAATACAAATAATTTTCATTTTTTAAATTTGTTTTGAAGCGCATTTAGTTTATTCTCCATATTATTGGCCTCATTCATCCTTCTTTTTTCTTTGATTTCCTCCATCGCCTTGCGAAGCACAGATTTGGTATAGAGTGGAAAATCAGCTTCTAGCATCCATCCATAATAACCTGGCTCAGTTTTCGCTACAGAAGCGATTGTTTTGCCCTTATGCTTACCNAAATTATATATGACCTCTTCTTTGCTATTGATTGCAATACGACCAGCCATATCCAGAATCTTATGATTCCCGGCTCTTGAAAGTTCTGCTAATGAAAGTACATCAGGCTTGAGCTTGTATTTTTCAATTTGCTTTTCAAGAACTTCCCAAGTAGCTTTTGTATCGTGCATAGCATCATGCGCATTTTCCAGGTTTTTTTGACAATAAAATTTGTATGCTGCTACTAAAGTTCTTTGTTCCATTTTATGGAAGATGTTTTGAACATCAATAAACGCTCTTTGGGTAAGGTCAAATTCTATTCCAACACGCAAAAACTCTTCGGCTAAAACAGGAATATCAAATTTATTCGAGTTGTAGCCTGCCAAATCAGAGTCGCCAAAGAAAGATTTAATCTTTTCGGCTAAGGCTCTGAAAGTAGGCGCTTTGATTGCNAATTCATTTGTAATNCCATGAATATCGATTACTTCTTGNGGAATTTCCATTTCAGGATTCACAATTAAGTTTAGCTCCTCTTTTTTTCCATTAGGGTGAATTTTGATTGCGGCAATTTGAACAATACGGTCTTTCGTGACTTGAAGTCCCGTAGTTTCTAGATCAAAAACACAAAGTGAATTCTTCAGCGTAGCATTCATGTGCTTTGCAAAAACAAGATGTTAAGGTATTATAATGAATTCTGTTCTTCTGTTCTTTTGGTGTTCATCCTTCGAACATGAAGCACATTTACAGTTATTTACAGGTTGACTCTCACCATATCCCTTGGACACAATACGATTGGAGTTTGTTATCCTCTTNGCAATATAATCGGCTGCAGATTTCGCTCGCTTTTTCGAAAGTTTTGAATTATATCTCCACGAACCTCTGCAGTCAGTGTGCGAACCAAGCTCAATTTTNACCTCAGGATTTTCGTTCATGATTTTCACAATTTTATCCAGCTCAACTTTCGCGTCATCACGAATGTCNTACTTATCAAAGTTGTAGTAAATCATAAATGGACCTAGATCTGTTCCAATCTCTTTTTTATCCAGCATGTATGAAAGCGAAATGAGTGAATCGGTCGTAAGTTCCGCATTTAGTTCATAAGTAGACAGTAGGTAGCCTTCTGCACTTACTTCAACCGTATAGTTCAGCTTATGACCAAAGGCTTTTTTATCAACGAGCTGCGATACGAATTGACCTATAGAATCTGTCATTAGCACCTCTACTTCTTCGTCTCCATCAGAAAATACCACTTTTGCGTTCGGAATCATTTCTCCTGACTTTCGGTCAGCTACAATACCTTCGAGGTTGTAATCGAAGAGAGGAATAATCACTTGTTTCTCCTCATCAAGTAGCACGCGCTTATAAACCTCTTCGTATGCTAAATCACAGTTTGTTGAGAAATTGTCCGTGTAAGGATTTACGGTTTGGTCATTGTAGTAATAAACCAATTGATAATTTTTACATTTTTCTAGTTTCGATAAGAATACACCATCTCTAACACGAGGCTTCAATATGGATTTCTGTTCAGGCTCGCAATTCAGACAAGTTAGCTCTATGTATGAGTCTTCAGGGATTTGTTTGTTTTGCGAATGGATGATTTCTCCATTAAGTAAAGCAACGTTTCTTATTTCACTGTTCACATTAAGTCGGTAAATATCTTTCTCTCCTTTCCCACCTTTCCTAAAAGAGCTTAAGTAAGCCTTTTGACCGTCAGCAGTATGCGTGTAAAATAAATCGTCGCCTACAGAATTAATTGGATAGCCCAAGTTTATTGGTGTGGACCANATTCCGTTTTCGTCTCTAACAGACATGAATACATCAAATTCACCCATACTTGTGGANTCGTTACTTGAAAAATAAAGNACGTTATTNTCTAGACCCATGAAAGGGGCATCTTCATCCCATTTCGAATTGATTGTTCCTCCTATATTTTTAGGTTCCGACCATACCCCGCCTTTTTCTTCCATGAAGTAGATATCTCTCTTTCCAAAACCGCTTTCCTTGTCTGAAACAAAGAACACCATCTTTCCGTCAGGAGATACNGTGTAATGCGTTTCCCANCGNGATTCAGTGTTNATNCCTGACTTNCCTACTGGAGCGATAGGNGTAAAGCTTCCGTTTTTNAGGTCACTAAAGTAAATATCACCATTTCCTTTTTTATCATTNTANGTATANACGCGTCTTTCGTCGATACTAACACTCACGCTAGCTTCATTGAATTGAGGTTTACACATGTCCATTCGAGAAGGGCTATTCCAACCGTCGTTGTCAGCCAATGATGCTTGGTAAATATCCTCGGNGTAATGGTTGAGCATTGGNTCTTTAAAGCCATTAGATGCACCATCTTCCCAAGGTCGTCTCGAGGTAAANTATANTGCTCTTCCGTCTAGAGAAATATTCGACGAGAAGTCTGCNTATTCAGTGTTAATTGAATCTCCTAGGTTTTCAACGTTCACATCTTTNGGCATTGCCATAAGCTTTTTTGCAATTCCACATTGGTGGATTCTTTTTTCGGTATGCTCAATGAGCTCTGACTCCTTACTGGTTTCAGCTAAAAANAAATTATAGTTTTCAATGGCCTTTGAAAAGTCCTCATTNAAATGATGCGCTCTNCCNAAATGATAAAAGACNTCGGCAGGTACCGCANCTTCTTTTACTGAGTACATATCATAGTTTTTATCAATCGAACCTGAAGCGGCCGTAAATAAATCTATTGCCTTCAGGTAATCTTGTCGCATGGTTAGCTCAATGAAACCTTTTCTGTACTTATAATTAGCACTTTCAGGGTTTATTTTGAGTAGCTTATCTGTAATAAGATCTGCGTAGTGAAAGAAGTTTTCTTGTAGCATTCTCGAGCATTCGACTACAAGTTCTTTTTCTGATGCTTGTGAAATTAAATTTTTCACTTCAATNTCAGAAAATTGAGAAATACTTTTAAATGGTAANACAATAATTGCCAAAAGGGCNAAGACAAAACTGAATTTTTTCATAATTTTTAACTCTTATATATTCTAAATATCGCGATTTATGTCGAATTGTTCTAAATAGTCTGCAACTTTTCTTACAAACCTTCCTCCCAATGCGCCGTCTACAACCCTGTGATCGTAAGCATGCGACAAAAACATTTTGTGGCGAATCCCAATGAAATCACCCTCTGGAGTTTCTACAACAGCTGGTACTTTGCGTATTGCGCCTAGTGCCATAATTGCCACCTGAGGTTGGTTTATAATTGGTGTTCCCATTACATTTCCGAAAGAACCAACGTTTGTTACCGTGTAGGTTCCTCCCTGAATATCCTCTGGTTTTAATTTGTTTTCTCTTGCATTCANAGCAAGCTCATTAACACTCTTCGTGAGCCCTGTAAGGCTTAATCGATCCGCGTTTTTAATCACGGGNACTATTAGATTTCCACTTGGTAGCGCAGTCGCCATTCCGATGTTAATGTTCTTTTTAACAATGATTTGTGTCCCAGAGACTGAAACGTTGACCATAGGGAAGTCTTTAATAGCTTTCACTATTGCTTCAATTAGTATAGGAGTGAAGGTCAAATTTTCGCCTTCTCTTTCTTTGTATCCTTTTTTAATTTTATTTCTCCAATTGACGATGTTGGTTACATCCGCTTCGACATATGAAGTAACATGTGGAGAGACTTGTTTGGACATNACCATATGGTCNGCAATNAGCTTNCGCATNCGGTCCATTTCAATAATTTGATCTTCTCCACTTGGAACAACCAAAGGCGCCTCTTTAACTTCACGACGAACATCATTTGTTTTTGCTGCGCTATTTGTCGCAGGTGAGGTTTTTATATCTTGGGTGAGATGGGCAAGTACATCTTTTTTCGTTACGCGACCTTCTGCACCGGATCCATTGATCGCCTCAAGCTCTTCTTGAGAAATCCCTTCTTTTTCAGCAATACTGCGAACAAGTGGTGAAAAAAACTGACCTTTCGTTCCGTTTTTGGAGATTCGATCCGTACTATTTCCGTTTTGATTTGATACCGGGACAGGAGGAACATCCATTTTTACGATGCTCGGTTGCTCATTTTTATTCGGAACGGCAGTTACACTGTCCGATGAGGTTTTTGTTTGATTAGACGTGTCTTGATTAGCCCCGGCCTCAGTGGAAATTATTGCGATAACATCGCCTACCTGAGCGACCTCGTCCTTTTGAAATAGCTGCTTTATCAAAACACCCTCTGCTTCTGATGGTAGTTCGTTGTCTACCTTATCTGTTGCAACCTCGACAAGAGGCTCATCCAATGATATTTCGTCACCAGGACTTTTTAACCAATTTGTTATCGTCGCTTCTGTGACACTTTCCCCCATCTTCGGGAGGCGGATTTCAATTTCTGCCATTTAATTTCCTTCAACTTTTACAGCGGTAAAGATAAGAAACAAAGATGAAGCGAAAAAGCTAAAAGTCTAAATATGTCCATTTTTTTATCAATACGCGCAAATCCTTGATAATTGAATATTCTTTGGCATAATTGATATTTACTTGGTCTATTAATTTTGGGTCGTTAACTGTATTACCAGATAAAGGGTTCAGTAGCCCCCTTTTTAAGGATGGGAGATCTTGCGTTTTTTCTACATCTTCAGGTTCCCGAATGCAATAACCAACAATTGAGATTTCTCCTTTGAAAACGGATAAGAGGTTGAGTAAAAACTGCTTTTTGTGCTCAAAGAACCAAATGAGTATTGGACTTATGCACAATCCAATAAATGAAATTAATAAATCAAATATTCTCTTTGACCTGAGGTTGTCGGGGCGCGTAATGGAATTAATTTTCATCGCATATAGGTCACCTCGCGTTTCAATAGAATTACTTCCTATGATAAAACTAGTTTCTGGTTGGGCTATTTTGAAATGTATTTCCTGGCCTGCAAGTTGGTTCATGCATCGAATGATTTCACTTGGCGTAATGTTTTTGGCACAGAATATCAGTTCATTGAATATTGTCCTTGAATCTTCATAGATTGACTTATTCACCTCATTACTTAGGTTCGTTTTGATATCTATGGTTTTGATTTGTCCAATATTCGGGTATGTTTCGTGCAGTAATCCTTTTACCCGAATACTTTCTTGTTCTTCTCCACAAATAATAAAATGCTTTCTTTTTACATTAGAATACCTCAAACTATGATCGCTAAAAAGGTTGGATAAGCAAGTTTTAATAAAATGAGCAGAGATTACCCAAAGTGCACCGACTAAAATGAAGACTCTTGAAAATTGCCACTCTTTTGGAAGCAAGGCATATACGAGTAGAATCACAGCGGTGCCTAAAAGAGTTGATTTTACAATTGCCGTTGGCTTGGGTTCTTTGTCATATACACCGAAGAAAACAGCGGCAATGAGCCATGTTAAACTGTAAATAGGTATCGAATAATCAAATACAAAGTCGGGAAAGTGAATGTCTGCAGATTTCCAATGGTTTGTTAGTAATAATAAGCCCCCGAATATAAATACAAGGTCTATTAAAAATGGGAAAGAGAACTTAATAAAACGATTGAAAATCGCAAGAGAGGCTCTAAAATAGATGGCTAAATGTATGGCCGCAGAAAAGATTTTCGCATTGTTTTTTGAGAAGTGCTTTTGGGCAAATATGACCATGGCCTTGTAAAAAACAAAAACATAATTTACCGAACTTTTTTTTGTGCTTTCTCCCTTGTAGTGTATAATGGTTGTTTCAGGAAGGTAATAATTTTTATATCCTCCTTTTGTGATGCGATAAGAAAAGTCAATATCCTCGCCGTACATGAAGAAGGTTTCGTCAAGAAGGCCTATCTTCTTAATTGCCTCTTGGCTTACGCAAAGAAAAGCGCCACTCAAAA
>NYTQ01000098.1 GCA_002683585.1 Cryomorphaceae bacterium | reverse complement strand
GGTAGCGGATCTACATAAGTACTTTTTAGTTTTTTTAGCTGTCTATAATTCAGAATGTCACTTACAATAGGATGGTCTTTTTCGTGTTTTTGCAAAACGTCTTCAGAGGTAGCGTACTGACCCGTTTTGGTTTTTTTTGCCTTGCTTGAAATTTGCATTTTTTCGAAAAGGATATTTCCTAGTTGTCTCGGAGAGTCAAGGTTAAAGTCTTCATCTGCGGCTTTAATTATTTCTGACTTGAGCCGAATCAAGTCTTCATTAAGCTCCTCACCAAACTTTTTTAAAGCCGTCACATCTATATTTATTCCTTCTATTTCCATGTTTTTTAGCACATACATCAGAGGCATTTCAACATTTTCAAATAGAGACTTAAGGTGTGGTTTTTCTATTTCAGTTTCAAAAAGTTTTTTAAGCTGGAATGTAATATCTGCATCCTCACAAGCATAATCACAAACTTGCTCAGCTGGAAGATCCTTCATACTCCTCTGATTTTTCCCTTTTTTTCCAATCAAAGTTTCTATGGAAACGCATTGGTAGTTGAGGTGCTGTTCAGCCAAGAAATCCATACTTTGTTTGGATTCAGGATTAATTAGATAGTGGGCAATCATCGTATCAAAGCATCCCGATGGTACATTGATTCCATATCTATTTAAGACTTTTAAATCATATTTTAAGTTGTGGCCTATTTTAAGAATCTCTGTATTCAGAAAAACAGATGAAAACTGTTGAATTAGGCTTTTAGAAAAATCATCAACCTCGGGTATGGGGACATAATAGGCTTCCTTCTCTTTAAAAGAAAAGGATACCCCAACAAGGTTAGCGTGCCGCGGTTCAAGATTATCTGTTTCGGTATCAAAACAAAATTCTTTTTGTTTTTTGAGCAGGCTTATCAATTTTTCTCGCTCTTCTTGTGTGTTAACGAGATGATACTTCGCCCGCTCTGTCGCAAGTGTTTTTAATGAAGAGGTGGGTATTGGCTCTTTTTCTTCAATTAGGCTCTGTGCACCAAATAAATCAAGCTGAGAAACATCCCCTNTTGGCGACTTTACATTGGGGACTTTTGCTATCGGTGTCTCTTTGATTTCGATTTCCTCTCCNAGAACNCTTTTTCCTAAAGTTCTAAATTCAAGTGCTGTGAACGATGCTTTTAGTTTTTCTTTATCTACTGGTTTCACTTTTAGTTTCTCTTCTTCGAAAGCCACATCAACATCGGTTATTATGGTTGCAAGTTTTTTTGACAGTAGTCCTTGCGCTCCAAATTCGATTACGTTCTCTTTTTGNTTTCCCTTTAGNTCCTCAACATTTTCNATAAGNCCTTCTATAGAACCATATTTTCCTACTAGAAGCTTTGATGTTTTTTCACCAATACCTGGGATTCCCGGGATGTTATCGGCGGCGTCTCCCCATAACCCTAAAATATCGATGACTTGTAAGGGGTCATCCACACTAAATTTTTCTTGTACTTCGGCTACGCCAAGTATTTGTGCAGGCGCTCCTCCTCGGCCAGGTTTATACATAAATGAGTTACTTGAAACGAGCTGTGCATAATCCTTATCAGGAGTCATCATATAGGTTGCAAATCCTTTTTTCTCGGCCATTTTACACAATGTTCCAATGACATCATCTGCCTCATAGCCGGCAACTTCAATTACTTCAATATTAAATGCCCGGATCAATGTTTTGATAGGCTCAATCATTGAACGTATGTCCTCTGGCATGGCCTCTCGATGTGCTTTATATTCTTTAAAGTCTTCTTGTCGAATTGTAGATCCTCCGGGAGGATCAAATACGACGGCAATATGNGAGGGCTTTTCATTTTTTAAAATATCAATCAAGACATTTGTGAAGCCAAAAGCAGCAGATGTGTTTTGTCCATTTGAGCTGATTCTAGGGTTTTTTGAAAAGGCAAAATACGCCCGGTAAATCAATGCATAGGCATCTAATAAAAAAAGCTTTTTGGGATGTTCGGACGATAGCATTTATGGTAATATTAAAGATTTTGTAGGCAATTTCCGTTCTACTTCAAAAGGTACGCTTTTTTTCAAAATACGCCCGCCGCCAATCACCTTACCTTTAAAAACNAAGTTCGCCGAATCTTTCAACGCAAGCATGCCCAATTTAAACATTGCTCCTTTTTCGAGTGAAATTATGAGCGGCAGGGACAGTTGTGTGGAAGTCTTTTTTTGCAATTTAAATCGCTCCTTGATAACGAGAGAACCTAGNTTGCGGCCATCTACANACACATCCGTATCTAGATTATGGATGTATATTGTTNTGCTGTTCGGATTTTCTATAACACCATCAAGGTTTACGTTTAAGAATTTCTCTTTTATAGAAAATTCAGAAAGTCCATCATAGCTTTTGAGAACTGGGGTTTCCCAAGATCCACATGAGCTGAAAAGAGCAAGTGCAACAAGCGCAAGAAAGACTCTCATCTTATTTCATTCTTTTGGCGAATGATTCATAAAAGTAAGGGATGGTCTCAATTCCTTTGTAGTAATTAAATAAACCATAGTGCTCGTCTGGGGAGTGAATGGCGTCACTATCTAGACCAAAGCCCATTAATACAGTTTTCAAACCAAGCTCTTTTTCAAACATTGCTACTATCGGAATACTTCCACCGCTTCTCACCGGGATCGGCTTCACACCAAATGATTTTTCATAGGCGTCACTTGCTGCAAGGTAACCGACAGAATCNACAGGTGTGACAGCAGGNTCTCCNCCATGATGAGGCGTTACTTTAACCCTTACACCTTTAGGNGCAATGGCTTGGAAGTGATCGCAAAAAAGCTTTGTAATTTTTTCTGGGTCTTGATTTGGTACTAGGCGCATAGATATTTTTGCATATGCCTTCGAGGCGATTACTGTTTTAGCTCCCTCACCTGTGTACCCTCCCCATATGCCATTTACATCTAAAGTAGGCCTAATGGATCCTCTTTCTGGAGTCGAATAACCTTTTTCTCCATGCGTATCTTGAATATCTATCGACTTACAATAAGCTTCGTGAGAAAATGGTGCTTTAGCCATTTCAGCTCGTTCCTCAGCTGAAAGAACCTCCACATCATCGTAAAATCCGGGGATGGTCATTTTTTGATGTTCATCTTGTAGAGAATCTATCATTGAACAAAGAATATTTATTGGATTTGCTACACAGCCACCATATAGTCCGGAGTGCAGGTCTCGGTTTGGCCCTGTTAGCTCAACCTCCACATAGCTCAATCCTCNAAGACCAGTTGTAATAGAGGGTACATCGTTAGCCAACATTCCTGTGTCAGAGACTAAAATGATATCAGCAGAAAGCCTTTCTTTTTCGTTTGTAACAAAAACAGCTAGATTTTCACTACCAACCTCTTCCTCGCCTTCGATCATCATTTTGACATTACATGGAAGCTCATTTTTAGCGAGCATGGCCTCTACAGCTTTAACATGCATGTACATTTGCCCTTTGTCATCACAAGCGCCTCTCGCAAAAATAGCTCCAGAGGGATGGAGATCAGTTTTTTTGATTACTGGCTCAAATGGTGGGTTTGTCCATAAATCAATGGGGTCTGCAGGTTGAACATCATAGTGGCCGTATACCAAAACTGTAGGTAAATTTGGATCAATAATTTTTTCTCCATAAACAATAGGGTGCCCCTCTGTTGGACAGATTTCTACATTGTCGAGACCAATTGTTTTTAAATCGGCTGCTAAGGCTTCCGCGCAAGAAGCAACATCCNTGTTATATGCTGAGTCAGCAGAAATTGAAGGGATACGTAGNAGCTCCATTAGNTGNTCTAAAAACCGTTCTTTATGTGTTGAAATGTAGTTTTGTGTTTGTAGCATATGTTATATTTTTCGGCTCCAAATTACTGCTTTTTTCTTTTGCATAAACCATGTTTTTAGATGCGCGATAAAAAGAGGTGAAAACGGCATAATTTGGCCGCTAAAGTTATATTTATTTCCTTCTTGGTGGTTTCTCTTTTTTTTAGTCGTGAATTATTGCTTATTTTTGCGTGCAACTACGTATTAAAGGCTTACGTCTTTGATATACATNATCAATTACTAGAATTTTGAAACAGTATTTATTTTTCTTNATTTCATTGCTTTGTTTCGCACANGTTTCTCGTGCGCAATTGACAGTAGCTTCCGGAATGACTCCGGNGCAATATATCCAAAGCCTTGTTGGCGGNGGAATCGTTATCTCTAATGTTACCTTCAGTGGTAATGCAAATCAAATCGGAACTTTTGATGGTGTNAATTCAAATATTGGTTTTAACTCAGGGGTTGTTATGGCTGCTGGTCCAATAGATGGTTTACTCGGAGGTCCTGCCGATGTTGATGCTGGTCAGCCAGGAAGCGGATTAGCCGACAACGATTTACTTGCTGTTGCTCAATCAGTAAACCCAGCGATATTGAGTACAAGTGATGCGGTTATTTTAGAGTTTGATTTTGTACCATCATCCAACGTTGCAGCGTTTAANTTTGTATTTGCTTCTGATGAATATTTACAATGGATTGGTTCTGTTTTTAATGACGTATTTGCATTTTTTGTAAGTGGACCAGGTATAACGGGCCCTTATTCCTCTCCTGCAGGTTTTCCTGGAGGCTCTGCTAATGTTGCGCTTGTGCCAGGAACAAATACACCAATTACTATAAGNACAATACATCCAACCTCTAATGCAGCCTTTTACGTACAAAATACGGGGTCTTCTCATTCAATGAACGGATTTACAGTTCCCATTCCGGTTGAACTAAGCGTTCAATGCGGCGAAACGTACCACTTCAAATATGCCGTTGCAGANTGTTCGGACAATTATTTAAATACTGCTGTTTTCCTTGAAGCNGGAAGTTTTGTTTCAGATGCTGTTGATGTGACTGTNGCNACAGTNTCAGGAGATTCAACTATTGTNGAGGGATGTACAGATGCTAATTTTTACTTTACNAGACCTGAAGGAGATNTTNCTGANACTTTAATTATTAATTATGAAATNGGAGGACAAGCGATTGAAGGAACGGATTATAACTTCCTTCCGGATACGATTATTTTTCTTCCNGGNCAAGACTCAGTAACGGTTAATNTATCTCCAATTCAAGACGGTTTAAANGAAGGATTTGAGTCAGTTACTATTTCTGTTGAATTAGTCAATATTTGTGGAGACACGATTGTCTCTGAGGGGATTATTTACATTGGAGATGGTCCAATATTGAACATTACAGAATCAGATNTTACTGTGNTATGTGCCAACGANAGTGTTCCTTTGGGAGCTTCTGCCTCAGGGGGGTATGCNCCTTACACCTATACCTGGACTGACATGAGTGGGAATCCTATCGGGACAGGAGATACAATCTATCAAGGAATATCAGAAAATGGTTCTATTGANGTNTTNGTCACTGCAACNGACTTTTGTAATTTTTCTGGTGTCGATACAGTTACCTTGACCCAGAATCAAACATTAGAAATTGATACGATTTATGTTGGCCCTGCAACTTGCGAACCGGATGGTTATGTTTCGGCGATTGTAATTGGTGAGACGACAACTCCAGAGCACGGTGTATATTATTCATGGTTAAATCAGTCNGGAATGGATGGNCCTGCTGCTTCGGTNTGGACGGACCTTCCCTCAGGATGGTATTANATCTCAGTAGAAGATGCGGTTTGTACAGTCGAAGACAGTGCATTTGTCGAACTCTTGGACCCACCTATTGCCGCACTNACGGCAAATCCTTTGCAGGGATGTGCGCCCTTACTTGTTTCGTTTGACTATGGCGATAGTCAAAANGCTGATGCTTATGTGCTATCTTTTGGAAATGGATCCTCTCAATCAAGCAATGTTATTGAGCAGATGAGTCAAACGTATGACGGAAGTGTAGGCTCCTATAACGTTCAATTAGTCGTTTCCCAAGGCGCGAATTGTGCAGACTCAACTCAACTACAGATCTTAATTGATATTTGTGGTTGTACTGATGGNAACGCTTTGAATTTTAATCCTTCAGCCACTGCAGATGATGGTTCTTGTATATANCCTGAGCCAATNATTTCAGCGCCAAATGTTTTTACTCCGAATAATGATCAAGACAATGCCAATGAGCTATTTGAGTTGACTACGGAAAATCTAGAAGAACTTCAGTTAATTATTTTNAATCGTTGGGGNAATATTGTGTTTAATGAAACAAGTGTTGATCCGGACAATGATAATCCTGCATGGAATGGTCAAATTGACAATTCGGGNAAAGAAGCTGAAGCTGGCGTATACTTCTACAAGTACATTGCNGTTGGNACAGAAAACCAATTCACAGACACCCCTGCACCGGTTGTAGAAGGTCATGGATTTTTGCACCTCGTGCGTAAGTAAAAAACCTTTTTGAAGCTATGAAAAATCTCATTTCGATAGTCTTCTTATTAAGCACTCATTATATCTCTTGCCAGGTTTTAACTTGGGAAACATTTGTCGATTCCATTCCCACACTATCGTCCCCTAGGCCGTCTGACTTGAATAATGATGGTGTCCTTGATATTGTTATTGGAGGTGGAACCGAAGGTGAAATCAGCAATGNTGGCGTAATGGCTTTTGATGGAATGAATGGTTCTTTGTTGTGGAAAGCGCCCTCAAGAAGTGAGCTTTACGGATCTCCAATTTTTTATGACGCTAATGNAGATGGAACTGAGGATGTTTTTATCACAGGTCGAGAAGCGCAATTTTTAGCCTTTGACGGAGTGTCAGGNTCTTTACTTTGGGATTTTTTTCCTTANGGAACAAATCCTGCGGATAGTGGATGGTATAACTTTTATAACCCCCAGTTTATTAATGATGTTAACGCAGATTCATTTCAAGATATCATTGTAACAAATGGTGGAGATTATTCGGCTCCAGAATGGGAGACTGATCGGCCNCCTGGACATGTTCTTGTTTTGTCGTCAACAGACGGAGAAATTTTGGCCCAAGCTATTGTTCCAGATAGTGCAGAAACGTATTGTTCTCCAATTGTTTGTGACCTTCAAAATAACGGCTCACAGTGGGTNTTATTCGGAACAGGAGGAGAAAATCTAGGAGGTCACTTTTATGCTTGTCCATTAACAAGTATTTTGGATAACAACATGAATGGTTCAGTGATTTTAGCCGCTGACTCTTTGAANGGGTATATTGCACCGCCCTCGTTAGTACTTAATGAAGCCACCAATACATATGATATTTATGTCTTGTCTTATGGTGGAAAGCTCCAAAAGTTTTCTGGATCTGATTTCTCTGAGCAATGGTCCTTCCAGCATCCTGATACAGAATCTAGTGCTGCTCCCGTAATTGGAAATTTCACTTCAGACCATACGCCTGATGTTTTCTTGACCTTATTCAAGGGAATTGCTCCCTCTTTCAGTGACTTTTATCAGATTATGCTAGACGGTTCGAATGGAGATTTAAAATTTATNGACAGTCTTGGTCAATTGAATTATGCCTCAGGGAATGCTATAGATTTAAACAATGACGGGAGGGATGAGGCTGTTACCTCGCTCACTTATGTCACCAATGGTTATTTTGAACATAGACTTGAAAAAATTGACTTTACCACGAACACAGCTTCCGATCTCACGCCTCTAGGTGGCGGTGTTAATTTAGGGTCGACTCCATTATTTACAGATCTTGATCAAAATGGCAATGTGGATTTAATCTATGCTTCTCGTAGCGATAGTCTCAATCCTGTGGCATGGAATGGCATTTGGGTGAGTAGAATCGACATTGGAACTCCTATTCCCAATTCAGGAATTGCTTGGGGCTCTTACCTTGGAAGTAATTACAGTGGTTTATATTCCAACACGGCTCAATTTTGTGGGGATAATGCTGTGGTAGCTTCGGCAAATATCATCAACCCATCGTGTAATGGTTCTTCAGATGGTTCAGTTACTGTAAATGTAACAGGTGTTGTTTCCCCATATGTTTATCATTGGACGAATGGCATCTATGACGCTTCGATATCAGGTCTTGATGCTGGTTCTTATGGTGTGCGTGTAACAGATGCTTCAGGTTGTTATGAAGACTTGATATATAATCTTATTGATCCTTATGAAATCACATATGGTGCAATTTCATCACCAACTTGTATCGGAGGGTCTGACGGAAGCGCAACTATGTCTTCTTCAGGTTGTCCGTGTATGTTTAGCACTTGTACTTTCCTGTGGGAGAATGGCATTACGACAAAACCAAATGACTCACTGGTTTCAGGCTGGAATTCTGTGGTTATTACCCATCCAGACGGCTGTATCGTTGAAGACTCCGTTTTGATTTCTGAGCCGAACGCAGTCATAGATTCTTTGCTCATTCAAAATGTGACTTGTTTTCAAGAAGATAATGGTCAAGTTACTTTATTGATGGACTCCATGCATGCACCCTATAATTTTTTATGGTTTAATGGTGATACACTAAATTTTGTTGACGCTCTTTCAGCTGGGACATATAATGTTTGGGTTCAAGATGCAAGGGGTTGTATGGATACGCTTGATATTGAGATTAATGAGCCAGACTTACTCGTTATAGAAAGTGAATTTTCTGAATTTTTGTGTGCAGAATCATCAGATGGAATGATTTCTTTTAGTGCTTTTGGTGGCACCTTACCATATAGCTATCAGGTAAATCTAACTTCTGTGGATGATACTCTACTTACTAATTTATCGGCAGGAAGCTATACCATTGACGCTGTAGATGCTAATTCTTGTCAGGCTGGTGTAACACTTGAAATTATCGAACTAGACCCTCTTTCTGCCTCTTTTGAGACAGTCCCTGCCTCTGGATTAGAGACCATGGATGGAATAGCTACAGTAAGCCCTAGCGGAGGGTTACCTCCTTATACGTATAGCTGGAGCTCATTACATGTTGACCCTAGTGCAGTATATTTAAATTCAGCCTGGTATAGTGTATTGATTACGGACTCCATTGGATGCACTTTTGAAGATTCTGTTTTTGTCGGTCTAGCCGGTCTTGAAGGCCTCAATCATTTGCCTTTTGAAGCATATCCGAACCCAACGACTGGAGCTATTTATTTAAGTCACTCTTGTGAGAAAATAGAAGTTTACAGCCAAGAGGGAAAATTGATTATGATACAGCAGGAAAGTGACTTTATCGATCTTTCTTCACTTGTAAATGGCTTATATTATTTAAGTTTAAGAAATAAACATGGGATTCAGCAGGTTCCTATTGTTAGAATTTCGAATTGATGTCAAAACTTTATTTCAGCTTTACAGTATGTTTTTTCTTGCTATTAGCGTGCTCATCTTCTGAGTCTGAAATTCAATTGATTGCTAAAGGCGGTCCAATTTATGGTGGAAGTGTAGCTTACCATGCCTCTGAAAAATCAGATCTTATCTTTCCAATGTCAGTCGTTTCGATGTATGACCAAAGAGCTGTGGCGCCTGTTTATGAAACCCTACTTTCTTATGATGAAGATAACCAGAGCCTTGTATCGAACTTAATAGAAGCTTATTCATTTTCGGCTGATAACGCTTACCTCGATTTAAAAATCAGGCAGGGTGTTTATTTTCATGAGGACCCTTGCTTTTTTGATCAGAATAGAAGGTTGGTAGCAAGTGATGTAAAGTTCACCTTGGATTTTGCTTGTTCACGTCATGTCTTAAACGAGCAAGGTCAATTACTTACGCCTAAAATAATAGGTGCAGAAGAATTTTTAAATGATACGACCATTAATTTTAATAGAGGAGTAAAGGGTATTGAGGTGCTTTCTGATTCGATGATCAGGCTGCGTTTAATTGACTCTACCCAAACCATTCTCAAAATATTAACCCATCAGAGCCTTTCTGTGATATCTAAAAAGGCGTTCATTGCCTATGGGAATGATATTGCTGAGCATCCAATTGGTACAGGTCCATTTATCTTTAAGCAAAAATCGGATAAAGGAATTCGTTTTGAAAGAAATCCAAATTATTGGAGGAATGATAACTACGGAAACAAGCTTCCGTTTTTGGACACTTTAACAATCAAGTTTAAAAAGGAAGGAGAGGATATTTTTGATTCATTTACCTCTCAAAAAACAGACTTGCTTTCTTCTATTCCTGTCAATGAAATAAATTCATTGTTCGGCACATTAACGGATGCCCAAGAAGGGAAGAATATTTTGCATAAAGTGCAGCATAAAAAAGGGTTAAAGGTGAACTTTTTGGAATTTGATTGTCACACCGGTCCATTCAAAGATTCCAACTTGCGAAAAGCAATTTACCATGCAGTAGATCGACAAGAAATTTGTCGTGAATTTCTTTTTGGAGAAGGTTCTCCAGCGGAGCAAGGGATTCTGCCTTCTGTCCCATTCTTTAAATATACGAGCGGTGCTAAAAACCCTTATAATTTAGGCTTGGCGAAAAGCTACTTGAAGAAAAGTAATTATAGGAGAGCAGACACTATTATATTTCATGTAAGTACAAGGCTAGGTTCACCCGAAGATAATTGGTGCTTGAGTTTAGTTGAAAAATTAAGAGAAACATTAAAGCTTAATCTTAAGTTGAAACGTGTTTCATTTAGTGAAAAGATGACAGCTATAAAATCTGGCTCAGCTTCAATGTGGATGGCGGGATTTATTTCAGATTACCCTGATGCTGAATCTTTTCTCATGCCATATTACTCGAAGAATAAAGGTGAGGGCCGTCTCAAGAATGGTCATTTTACAAGTTGGGAGTTTGATAAAACAATGGATAAGGCTCGAGCAGAAATGGAACCAATTGAGCGCAATGCGTATTTTAATGAATGCGTAGAGATACTAAATCAAAAAGCACCTATTGTGCCTTTATATTTTGAGGACCTTGTTGTTGTATTTAATCTGCGCTTGAGAGGAGCCAAGGTGAATTCATTCGGAATTTTAGATCTATCTGAGGCCTACCTCAAATCAATTAAGTAAGGGGCTTTTATTTCTTGAAAGCCGAACCTGTTTTTATTGATTCAGCTAGGACCTCTTCAACCCATTTTTTCCCCCACTCATTTTTTTCATCGGAGCTCCATAGGTCAGGATAGAAAATCCTTTTTTGAAAACGTGGAGGTAGGTATTTCTGCCAGTTTGTTCCTCCTGTTCCTTTTTCATCACCAGTTCCTTTTGATAAGTAATGGGCCGCAGTCCTAAAATGAACGAGTGGCCAATTTACGTTTACGTTTACATCAAGTGCTCGTAATTCCTTTATTAATGCTGCGTTACGCTGATCTTCTTTGGGTAGAGAGGTGTATTTTCTCCATATATTTATAGGCTGAAATTTATCTGCAAAATCATGAAATTCTTCGAGGTATTTTTTTTCAAAGTCTTTTAAAGTGAGTGCTTTTTCACCAGTATCCTCTACAATTGCGCCTCTTCTCCAATATATGTTATTGAGTTGTTTGTGAATATCAGCATTTTTTAAGTTTTCGCGTTCTTTCTCAAGTACCAGATGCCGAAGATCTGTACAAGCAATTTCTATTCGACGGTATGCTGCAGTTTGAAACCCACTTGAAGACAGAAGGGACATTCTAAATTTCGTAAACTGATCTTTCTCCATCCCAAACCTCATCACTTCAAAAGATTGAGTTAGTGTGCTAAAGTATAAATTCACCCTTTCTAGTCTTTCAACGAAAAAATTTGCATCAAGGGTTTCATTCCACCCTAGATCTTGTCCCATTTCCGAAATGATTTTCCCATTGTGGCATATTTGATCTAGCTCGTGAAGAATTAGGCTAAAATAAAGCTCGGTAATCTGATGATAAACAATAAATATTTTTTCGTCGGGATAATCTGTCTTGGGTTTCTGTAAGCTCAGAAGCGCATCCACCTCAATGTAATCCCAGTAAGTCAGAGGGTTGGCAAAAATCAAACCATCTAAATAGGATACTAAATCCTGTCCAATGGCGGCATATTTGCTGCTTAGTTGTTCTAATCGATCCTTTATTTCTGGGGTTATTTGCATGTGCTTTTTTTAGTGGTTTACAAGATTCTAAGTTAGTTATTTTTGTTTGAACCTAATCCAAAACACAGTGCGGGCCTCTTTACGATAAGTAAAGAAATCTTAACGTAAAGCATGGGTAAAATAGGATATTAATCGGATGTGATTCCAGTTAGGAGTCTTAAAAAAGTTTATTTTTCTTCTTTTTCCTCTACTTTGTCATCGAGTACTCTTTTAGGTCGAAGTTGTTCGAAAACACCAAGTGTAATCCAAAAAGGGAGAATGAATCCCATCAGAAATAGTAACATCCAGAATGCCATACCCCCAACTAAAAGAAATAAAACTATACCGAAAGTGCTCATCTTCTATTATTTTTGTAATGCTCAGTAAGCAAAAGTAAAAAATAAAAATAAATTCTTTGTTATAAATGGAATATAGAATAGAAAAAGATACAATGGGTGAGGTAAATGTACCTTTAACTCGATATTGGGGTGCGCAAACGGAGCGTTCAAGAAATAATTTTAAAATTGGACCATCAGCATCTATGCCTATTGAGATTGTTCACGCCTTTGCATATCTGAAAAAGGCCGCGGCGCATACAAATGCAGAGTTAGGTGTTTTGGACGCCTCTAAACAAGAGCTCATTTCCAAGGTGTGTGATGAAATTATAGCAGGGATTCATGATGATGAATTTCCGTTGGTCATTTGGCAAACGGGTTCGGGTACACAATCTAATATGAATTGTAATGAGGTTATTGCCAACAGAGGGCATGTACTTCAAGGTGGTGCATTGACCGATGCTGAAAAGGTCCTTAACCCAAATGATGACGTAAATAAAAGTCAATCTTCTAATGATACATTTCCGACAGCGATGCATATTGCATCCTATAAGCAGGTTATGGAGATTACCCTTCCGGGGATAAAAAAACTTAGGGCCGCTCTTCATAAAAAAGCTATAGAATTTCAGAATATCGTGAAGACAGGAAGAACACATTTTATGGATGCAACTCCCCTTACTTTGGGTCAAGAATTTAGTGGTTATGTTGCGCA
>NYTQ01000097.1 GCA_002683585.1 Cryomorphaceae bacterium | reverse complement strand
GTTGGGTTTGCGGAATAAGTGTGGCCGTGAAAAAAACCTTTCTCCATTTTATTACTGAGAAATGCATTATAAATGTTTTCATTGCAAGTCGTAATCGCCATGGGTACAAGGCCTCCAGTAAGTGATTTTGATAGGCAAATAATATCAGGAAGGTTTTGCATGTGTTCTGATGCGAAATGCTTTCCAGTTTTCCCAAAACCTGTCATTACCTCATCGGCTATTGTGATTACNCCATTTTCTTTGGCAATCCCGAGTAGTTGATCTAAGTGCTCAGGTTGATGCATNTTCATNNCNGCNGCNCCTTGCACTAATGGNTCATATACAAAGGCAGCAATNTCNCCTTNCAAAATNAGCNCCTNGAAAGAAGACGANACAGCATCGATNTTATTTTCATTAGGAACAGGAATACGTTCNACGTCTAGNGAAAAATCTTCAAANGGTCCATTGTAAATGGATAANCCAGAAACAGACATTGCCCCAAATGTATCACCGTGAAAACCATCCTCAAAAGCAATAAGCTTTTTTCTTTTTGCACCCTTATTGAAGTGAAATTGTAACGCCATTTTTACAGCAACATCGACGGATGTTGAACCATTGTCGGAAAAAAATAATTTGTGTTGGTTTTTTGGTAAAATATTGATCAATGCTTTGGCCAGATTGATTGCTGGTGCATGGGTGAAACCTGTAAATACCACATGATCCAAACACTGCATCTGTGCAGCTACTTTATCAGTGATGTGTGGGTTGCAATGCCCGTACATACACGTATACCACGATGCTATACCGTCTATGTATTCTTTATTGTTTTCATCGAATAGTAAGGCTCCTTTCGCTTTTTTTATTAATAGATTTTCGGGATAGAGCTGATGNTGAGTCAAAGGGTGCCAGAGATATTTTTTGTCGTATTCAAGACTCATGGGAATCAACTATTTTTTGTCAATTTCTTTCACAAAGTTAACGATTGTGTTTTTATTTAGTTCATTGAATATAGGAACTCTAAACAGCAGCGGAAGCCCTGTCGTTTTTCCTATTATNTCCCAGGTGTGGGGTAGCTCTTCNCCAACAAAAACGAGTCCNGCTATTTTTATATTGCTTTTTTCCAAATGTGAAATNGTCAAAAGGGTATGGTTGATATTTCCTAAGTATTCCTTGACTACAAGAATGACATTAGCTTTTAAATGTATAATGAGATCGCAGATGGTTTCTTTTCGATAATTTAAAGGAACAAGAAGTCCACCAGCACCTTCTATTATAATAGGGTTTTTAGATTCAGGAGGGATAATTGAATCAACTTTAATTTTTTTACCTTCTAATTTTGCTGCTGCATGAGGGGATAATGGTGCATCGAATGTGTAGGCCTCTTTAAAAATTTTAAATGAGGAATGGCTTACCAAGTTTTTCAATGTTTTCGAATCTCCTCCCTCGGGGTCTCCCGATTGAATGGGTTTCCAATAGTTTGCTTGTATCCATTCGCATAAAATTGCTGAAACGATAGTCTTTCCTACATCTGTTCCGATTCCAGTTATGAAGATCGGACTTGATTGATCGAGCACATCTTTTTTTGACATTCGTTNNTAGTCGGTTGTGAAGGTGTACAAAATCATTNCTTCTATTCCNGAAAATTGAAGCTTAATTTTACTACCAGTCTCCTTCTCATAAGCCAGTTCGCTTACATCTATAATCAGCTGTTGTTCGATATATTCCCTGCAGGTATCTCCATTATTCAGATGTACAAGCTCAACGCTGCGAATTGGGGGTAATGATTTAGAAATCATAGGATTGCCAATTACCTTAAANCCATGTTTTGTACATCCACCGGAATAGCCAACTTTTAAGTACAAAGTGTTTCCTTCAATTCGTGATTTTATGATTTGTACGCTAGTCGTCTGCTCACGCTCGATTCTTCCAATTTCTGCCTTAATTTGAATAGGCTCATGTTTACGTTCCACTATACCTCCCTCTGTATTGGATTGTTCAATTTTGGTTTCATCGTTTTTCGCGCTTGTGTTTTTTGCCGTTTTGCACGATGCAAATACAAGAATGGATAAAATGAATATAATTTTCATAGTTGTGGNTTTTTTCTTGATTATTCAAATATAATACCAAAGTGTGGTTTAGNGTCAATTTAATTTTTTTTGTGGGGGATATAAACGTATGTCATATCAGTTCTCCACCCTCCGATGTGCAGTATTACCTCTGCATCTCTCTGATGCGCACTTGTAAGTTCTCTTAGGTCCACAATCTTTGTTTCTTTTATGAGCTCACAGCTTTCTCCTGTTTTATCAATCGACAAACGTGCCTCTCTGTGCGCAAAACCCATTTCGTCATAAGTCAAATTTCCTCCAATAAATTGAAANTCATCTGAACCCGTGCAAGTTGCTCGATACTCCAGCTCAAGATAAAGAAGGTTTGCATCCATGTAAGCGTTTATAATTCTATATGATTTAGTTTCGGCGAAAGTTCCTTTAACTTCTGCATTGATATGAATTTCTTCCATTCCATTCCCGAAAAAATATGGATCAATCACGGTTGTTTTAGAACAGGAAGTAACCAGAAAATAAAGGGTGAATAAAAAAGTAATTGTGCGGTTCATAGTGTGTCTAACGAAAGTACCTTATTTTTACAAACAATGAAGGCAAGAACACTAAAGAAAAATAAGGTAAATGTAGTAACGTTGGGTTGCTCAAAGAATATTTTTGATTCAGAAGTGATGATGGCACAGCTCAAGGCAAATAAATTTGATGTAACCCACGAGGCGCAGCAAGATGATTCAGAAATCGTAATCATTAATACTTGTGGTTTTATTGACAATGCCAAACAAGAATCAATAGATACCATTTTAAGGTATGCAGATGCGAAGAAAGAGGGTGCTGTAGATAGAGTTTACGTAACGGGTTGCTTATCTGAGCGCTACAAAGAAGATCTGGAATCGGAAATCCCGGAGGTAGATGGATATTTTGGAACGCGAGAGCTTCCTAGATTATTGAAAACACTAAAGGCAGATTACAANCACGAGCTTGTTGGAGAAAGACTTTTGACTACGCCAAATCATTTTGCCTATTTTAAGATTGCTGAAGGATGTGACCGTCCGTGTTCTTTTTGTGCGATTCCACTGATGAGAGGGAAGCATCTTTCAACGCCAATTGAAGCACTTGTGAAGCAAGCGAAAGGCCTTGCAGCAAATGGAGTGAAGGAATTGATGTTGATTGCCCAAGATTTGACCTATTACGGCTTAGATCTCTACAAAAAAAGAGCATTGGCTGATCTATTATTGAAGCTCGTGGAGGTGGAGGGTATTGAATGGATTCGTTTGCATTATGCTTTTCCTTCTGGTTTTCCAATGGATGTACTTGAGGTAATGAGAGACAATCCAAAAATTTGCAATTATCTTGATATGCCTTTACAGCATGGCTCTACGCGCATGCTAAAGGCAATGCGCAGAGGAATAACCCGTGAAAAAACAGAGGATTTAATTGCTAAAATAAGGGCTACTGTTCCAGGTATTGCAATACGCACAACCTTAATTGCAGGTTATCCGGGCGAAACTGATGCTGATTTTGAGGAGATGTATGATTGGGTTCAGCGTTCTAAATTTGACCGACTCGGAATTTTTACCTATTCCCATGAGGAAAACACACATGCATACAATTTTGAGGATGATGTACCCGAGGTTTTGAAGAAGGAGAGAGCAGATATAATCATGGATTTACAATCTGGTATCAGCTACGATTTAAATCAAAATCGAGTAGGACAGGAGCTTAACGTTTTATTTGATAAGACGGAGGGGGGATATTTTGTGGGAAGAACGGAATTTGACTCTCCTGAAGTAGACAACGAAGTGTTGGTTTCCACAAAAGACCAGTACGTGCGAATGGGAGATTTTACAAAGGTGGTAATTGAGAAAGCAGACCATTATGATTTGTACGGAAGTCTTCTACCACTGAATAAGTAGCTTTCTTCTTCCGCAGGAACTGCGCACCAAAAACCCTAATGATATATTTAGCTCAACACTGAATTGGATATCAAACGCTTTGAATGGACTATCTCTTTGTTCATCATAGTTTTGATAGGGAAATTGAGCATTAACCGCATTATCAGATCTTAAATCTGCAAAATCGTATAGAATACGAAGGCCAGAAACTAATGTNATTCTTTCATTTCCCAAAATATAGCCTCCAAAACCAATGGCTCCACGAAAGCTTCTCTCACTGAAGAAAGCATTTTCTGCAATGGAACCATTTGCCTCGTCAGAATAATATTGATTTTGAATCGAACCAAACTCAGGACCAATTTCGATGTAAGATCCTTCCTTTGTGTGTCTGTACATAGGTAAGATTCTAAAACCGCTGTATCCAAGGGAAATGTTTTTTGACGTATTCTCTGAACCGGGTAAGTTCTTTTGAGCAAAGCGAAAGTTTCGGTTTGAAACACCGATATCAAAGAGAATTGATTCCGTTTCTGTAATGTTTACGCCTATTTTTAAAAATGCATTTGATGAAGCCCGCGGTGAAACATCAATTCTCGTGTCGTCATATAATTCAAAATCACTCGAGATGCCGGTTCCAATGGATCCGCCTGCTGCAATGTCAAACCATATCTGCCCATTGCTAGTGTTGGAACAAGACAAGAATACAGTAAAAAATGAAAGAATTATAAACCTTAAGTCCATCTCGTTAATGTACAAATATTATTCAGTGCTCATCCATTTTAGCTATAAATTCTAAGAGAAAGATTTACTTTAAATTTATTACCTTCGTGCAAAGTTTTGCAGATGAAGGTATATCTTGATAATGCAGCAACCACACCCGTTGCGNCTGAAGTATTTGAAGCCATGGCACCCATATTAAAGAATGATTTTGGGAATCCTTCAAGTACGCATCTTTTTGGCAGAAGCGCTAAGGCGATTATAGAGCAATCTAGGAGAGGAATTGCCAAACACATTAATTGCCAACCTTCTGAAATTGTATTTACTTCAGGAGGAACTGAGGCCGATAATATGGCTATGTTCACATCTGTTACTGAACTTGGCGTAAAAAGAATAGTTACTTCAAGGATCGAGCATCATGCGGTCGGACACACAGCATGTCATATTCAAAATAAATATGAAGTTGAGCTTGTTTATGTCGATATTGATGNTGCTGGAAATGTTGACCTAGATCATCTTTCAAGTATTTTAGCGGATACCTCGAAAAAAACCCTGGTCACCTTGATGCATGCCAATAATGAATTAGGTACTTTAATGCCCATTGAAGAAGTCTCTCGCATTTGCAGAAAGCATGGTGCATATTTTCATTCTGATACTGTGCAAACGATGGGGCATTATACTTTTAATCTTCAGGAATTAGACATAGATTTTCTTACCTGTGCAGCCCATAAATTCCATGGGCCAAAAGGCATTGGTTTTTTATACATTAACAAAGCAGTTCATTCAAAAGCGTTTATTCATGGTGGTGCCCAAGAGCGCGGCTTAAGAGGAGGTACAGAAAATCTTCATGGTATTGTAGGTTTGGCTAAAGCAATGGATTTGGCCTATTCTGATTTGGAAGCGCATCAGAAACATGTTTTCGGCTTAAAACAGCATATGATGGCTTCTTTTCAAGAATCTTTTCCAGATATTTCTTTTCATGGAGAGACAACTTATGAAAACTCCTTATACACTGTTTTAAATGTTTGTTTCCCAGAAACGGATAAGGCAGCTATGTTGTTATTTACGCTCGATCTTAAAGGAATTGCTGCAAGTGGAGGTAGTGCCTGTTCATCAGGTTCAGCTAAAGGATCTCATGTTTTAGAAGGGATCAATGCCAATCCCAATCGGCCTAATGTTCGCTTTTCTTTTTCTCGTTATACCACTAAGGCGGAAATTGACTATGCCGTAGGTCAAGTTGCTGAAGTTTTTAAAAATAAGATCGTTTAGTGTTGAATAAGGAAAAGAAGCTCAATGTTTTAACCCTTTGTTCGTGGTATCCAAATGATAACAATCCTACTTTGGGTAATTTTGTTCAAAAGCATGCGGATACGATAGCCTTGCAGAACAGAGCTGTGGCGCTGGCTATCTTCCCTTCAACAGTTGATACTTCAGTGAGATTGGTTCATACCAAGCGAAATGAACTAGACGAGCTAGTAGTTTATTACCCTAAGCAGGAGGGAGGGCTTGCCCTTCTGAGTAAGTTAAAGAACTTTTTTGCTCATCGTAAGGCTTTCAAATTAGGGTATCTAANGGTTCTTGAGCTGATGGGCAAGCCTGATGTCGTTCATTTGAATATTGTTTATCCTCTAGGAATATGGGCCCTTTGGTTGAAGTACAGGTATAAAATCCCTTATGTGATTACCGAGAATTCGAGCGGCTTNCATGTTGATACTGAACATGCTTATCCAAAACGTATTTTAAGACTCTGTCGGATTATATTAAAGCATGCCTCAGTCTTAATGCCTGTCAGTAAAAACCTTAAAACTAGTCTTCAAAAGCTTTCAGGAAGTGATTCATTTGAAATCATCTGTAACGTAGTGGACGAGCACNTATTTGAGACATCTTTTCAAGNGAATNCNTCTAAAAATCGATTTATTCATATTTCTACGGGTGTCGATAGCATCAAAAATTTATCAGGAATGATAAGGGTGATCAATGGTCTCAGTCTATCTCAACCCGATATTCATCTTGATATTGTTTCCGATGGCGATATAGAATATGCCAAAGAATTACATAAAACCTTAGGAGGTAATCAGTGTATTGACTTTCACTCTACCAAAACAACTGAGGAAATCGCGCTTATGATTGCATCTTGCGATGCNCTCTTGATGTTCAGTAATTATGAGAACTTCCCATGCGTGATTGCCGAGAGTATGATGTCNGGAAAACCAGTGATTTCCTCAAATGTTAACGGCATACCCGAACATGTAAATAAAGAAAATGGTATTCTCGTTGAACCAAGAGATGAGGTTGCGCTTGGTAATGCAATTCGTTCATTTATCAATGGTGACATTAATTTTGATGCTAAGAGCATAAGGGCATATGCCATGAATCATTTTAGTTACCGGGAGGTTGGAGAAAAATTCACTGCCATTTACCAGTCAATTCTTTAATTACTTAAAAGTAAAGTTCCTTTGTATGAGGTAGCTTATCACTACNACAATACAAGTGGAAAGAACATTTGCAAGTGAAGGAAAGAATGCNAATAGCTCTACAAAACCTTTCAGTAAAACCCAGTTCGCACTGCTTGTAATGAGTGCACTCAAGCCGTAACGAAATAGTTGTATTCTACCTTTAAGTTCGCTTTCAGTGAATACGACATATTTCATTAATAAAAAGCCGATTGAGAATGAGATGACGAAGCATGAAAATGCGCTCAAGGTGTAGGGTGTGAATACAAAGTCTACAGCGTCAATATACCATAGCTTTTTTTCGAAAACATATTGATAAAANAAAAAGAAAAGAATCCANCTAAGGACNAGGTTCCCNGCACCACACGCAGCNTAGTAATAGGTCGTTTTGTCAAATATTTTAGAGACAATAGGGTAGAATAGGTCAAGAAATTTTCTAATCAAATTACTCATTTATATTTAGTTCTATTTCGTAGCTGGTATGTCTTCTTACATTAAAAACGTATTCATTATCAAAAATAAGGTATTGCCCTTTAATNGCGGTTAGGANACCTTCAATTGATGGTGTTTTTTGAAGATTGATTGAGCTTACTTTTGTAGGGTAATTCTCCGAAGGATATGAGAAATTATATATGGTATCATCTTCGATGAAATATTGTTGCAAATCTCTAGGTAGTACTTCGTAGCAGGACCACTTTTCTTCTTCAAGGTCAATGCTTTCATCTGTTATGTTTTTAAGCATATTACGCCAGTTGGTTTTGTCGGTGTAGATTGACTTCAGCGCGACTTCAAGAACTCCAGCAAGATATCTATATGGTGTAATGGCTAAAACGATTGCTTTATTTGCACCTTGATCAATCCAGCGCGTTGGTATTTGTGTAGATCTTGTGACACCTACTTTTACCTTATCCGTTGCTGCAAGATAAACAGCATGCGGTTTATTGTGGTGTTCCTCTTCATATTCAAGGTCTCGACCTATACCCAAGTGTCCCTGGCAAAGTTCAGGTTTTAAAATGCACGGGCTTGCCTCAGGTGCAGTTAAAAAGCATGGGTAACAAAAGCCTTCTCCAAAACTTTTTTTTGTTTTTTTTGCACATTTTCTACATGTGATGACCCCGTTCCAGCTGATCTTAATTTTCTTGTTAATTAAGGAATTAAAATCAATCTTAGACCCATCAGAAGCTAGCTTATATGAAATAGGCTCATGATGTTGGGTAATCATTTTAGAAAGTGTTATTTTCATTCAGGTAAAATTTCCATTTTTTCTGCAAAATGATAGCAATAATCTCTTAGGTCTTCGCAGATGAGGTTTTCTCCTGTCGCTTTTTCAAAAGTGTCCGCCATAGATAGTAATGATTGATGAAAAAACTGTTTCATTTCTTCGACGGTCATGTCCTTTGTCCATAAATCTACCTTCATTGTATTTTTTTCCTTGGGATCCCAAATAGACAATAGAAATGCAGCAGCATTCTTGTCGGTTACCTTGCCATCCTCCGCACTCCATTTTATTTCAGTGGGTAAATTGTTTTCATTTAAACCAACAGCAATTTTAATTTCAGATGATTTCATAGTTGTGTATTACGGGTTGTATGATTTTAATAATGTTTTGTAGTCTATATCCAACAATTCCTTTAGTGCTAGATCTTTATTCTGGATATAATTCAGCACTATTTTATAACCTAAAAATTGTCCCATTCGGTCTGGGCTCTCTTCAGGTAAGCCGATTGTGTATGGACCATTATTTAAAAGATAGGCCCTGTTTTTTTCATTGCTGTCAAACAAAAGGTTTTCATCCATTAAATATTTCCAGAATTTCATTTCATTGCTGATAGCCCAATTGTATTGATCTTCAGACCATCTCAAAACCTGACTCGTTGGAATGTCTTTGTTGTCTATCCTCAGGCACATTTCAGTGATCAGGTGTATTTTTCCCCATCTGATCATTTCTTCAATATGATAACCTTGGCTTTCCTTAAAAAGTTGAGTAGATATCCATGAGGAAAGGATATCTCTATCCATGAATTTTTCTTCCATTCCATTTCGAATCCATTCCGGGAAGTCAGATGGATTTAAGGTTTCAAGAATAAGCGGATCATTTCCACCAATATATCGTTCTAAACCCACAAGGATTGATTCATTATAACATGTTGCATTGTAGTTAAAATTTGAATTTGCAAATACAATTTCTTTAGGTGTTTTTAAGGTGTCAAATTGGTTTTTTAAGCGGGCAAAGCTACGCTTGACTCTTGCCTTATGCGCTGTCAAATCTATAAATTGTTCATTTATTTTGCGTTCCGTTTTAGAGATATAGTCCTGTTTCGCAAAGGCCATCAAAGTTGCCATTAGACTGCTATCTGATGTTAGGTTTAAACCATAACAAAATTCGAGTAGGTAAGGACTGACTGCTGGATATTGGTTAATCATGCTTTTTAGATTAATCTCTTCCTTAATTAATCTCGTGGGGGATATGCGCTCAAAGTTTATTTCAATTTTGTCTTCTCCTGAATCCAGTGGATTTGATTTGAGTAAAGGTGTCAGAATAAACAAAAGTAAGACCAATCCTAGGCCAATTAGTATGGAATAAAATATCTTTGTTTTCATCATATACCTCGTGATATTTTTTATTTTTGTTAAAAGTAACCAATACTCATTTATCATACTGTTTCTATCATGAAAAACATTCTATCAATTCTATTTACAGGAGCATTGTTGTTCCCTTTTATTAGCTTTAGTCAATCTGCGGCGGACAAAAAAGTTCAGGCAGGCTTGACCTTTAATGCAGGTGCAAATTTTTTATCTCCTAGCTCAAATAAAATTGCAGCGGATGGAGCCGGATCTGTTTTGAGTATAGGTCTCAATTTACACTCTGCGTTGAAATCTTCGCAGAACCTTGCTGTTGCAACCGGTCTTGAGTTTGATTTCGGAAACAATTCTTACAAGCCGAATTCCTCTGGTGCTGCATCTTACACTTATGTTGACTACTTACAAGATGATGTTGTTTTAACGAATGAGGAAGCGGCTAATGAGGATGATTATGAAACGATGCGACTTGTTTCAAGGAAGGTTTCGACAACGAAATTAACGATTCCTTTGATGTTGCTGTTCCGAACGAATTTTATAGGGGATTTTAGGTATTTTGGAAAATTTGGTATTCGAAATTCATTCTTGTTGTCGCACAATATTGCGGATTATGGTATTGCTACTACACTAGGCATTCCAACTGGCACTGATGTTTCAACCTCGTTGATGCGTTCTCCTGGTGAAATGTTTCTTTATAATGGTAGTATTGGTTTGAGTGCAGGTGCCG
>NYTQ01000096.1 GCA_002683585.1 Cryomorphaceae bacterium | reverse complement strand
TCATTCGGGCCTATTCCTGCCTCTCGAAGCGCTTCTTTCATACCTAGAACTGCCCCTTCTCCTTCAGGGTGCGTACCCGTTAGATGATAGGCATCAGCTGCCATTCCTCCACCGACAATCTCTGCGTATATTTTAGCACCTCTTTTGATGGCATGTTCATACTCTTCGACAATTAATGATCCTGCGCCCTCTCCCATCACAAATCCATCGCGCTCAACATCAAAAGGCATTGAGGCAGATTCAGGGGTATCATTCTTAGTTGAAAGCGCTCTGGCAGAAGCAAAACCACCCATAGAGGCTTGATTAATTGCTGCTTCTGAACCTCCGCTTATAATGAGGTCTGCCTTGTCCCATTTAATATAGTTAAAGGCTTCTATCAAAGCTGTATTTGATGTAGCACAAGCGGATACTGGGCAGAAATTAACGCCTTGTAGACCATACTTGATAGATAAAATCCCTGAAGCTATATCCACTAATATTCTAGGGATGAAGTAAGGGGTGAATCTAGGTGTACCATCCCCTTCACAAAACTCAGTCATTTGATCCTGAAAGGTCTGAATCCCTCCATTTCCTGAACCCCAAATGACTCCAACTCTCGTTTTATCAACCTCGTCGAAGTTAATCGCTGCGTCTTTTACAGCTTGATCTGTTGAAACCAATGCATATTGACTAAATGGATCATATTTACGCACCTCCTTTCTATCAAAATGATCTAGAGGATCATAATCTTTAAGCTCACAAGCAAATTTAGCTTTGAACTTTCCCGTTTCAAACTTTGTAATTGGACCAGCACCGCTTTTTCCATTCTTCAATCCATCCCAAAATGAATCTATCGTCTCTCCAATTGGAGTCAATGCTCCAAGTCCCGTTATTACAACTCTCCTCATTATCGATCTAGGTTTACTTTATCGTATTCGTTATTCTGTATAATTTCTATGGCTCTGTTTAAAATCTCATTAGAGTCATTATAAATTTGATAAAACTCATTGGTATTCCATAGGTTTCTCGCCAAATAAGCCTTCAATCGGAGCTTAATCGCTTCCTCACTAATGGCATACTCTTCTTCATCTTTTTTCAGCGTTTTATCTTCTTTACTGACATAGCTAAAAAATTCCTTCATAAATGCTTCATCACAGCTAAAGTCTTCCTTAAATTTTTTAAAGCTCGGATACATTTGGAGCAACGACTTTCTATTTTCATCTGTATAAGAATAAGAAAATGTATTTAAAAAACCACCTCTCAATAGTTCTGAATAGTAATCTGAATTTCCCGTTGTATCTAAGGGCACAAAGAAATCCGGCATGATTCCTCCACCTCCAAAAACAGTTCTATTTGTAACCAAAGTTTTAAACTTTAAAGAATCCGGCATTTTAATGGAGTCGGAATGTACAAACTCTCCATTTAAATAGCGCTGTGAAATGTCCTTTCGATATGCGGCTACGTCGTCATATGGCTTTTGTATAAAACGACCAGAAGGTGTATAATATCTCGCTATTGTCAATCGAATCTCTGAACCGTCACTTAATCCCATTGGGCGTTGAACTAGCCCCTTTCCAAACGTTCTTCTTCCCACAACTAAACCTCTGTCCCAATCTTGAATAGCTCCAGATAAAATTTCACTGGCACTCGCAGCGTATTCATCCGTTAGAACAATAAGTTTGCCTTTCTCAAAAAGTCCACGAAATTCCGAACGTAGATTATTACGGGGCTGCGCACGTCCCTCAGAATAAACGATGAGCTTATCATCAGATAAAAACTCATCAGCTAATCTATGCGCTGCACCCAGCAAGCCACCACCATTACCTTGCAAATCAAAGATCAAATTGGTCATGCCTTGGTTTTTTAAATCACTCAATGCCATCCTTACTTCCTCATGGGAACGACGCGAAAAACTATTTAGCTTGATGTAACCTGTTTTATCATCAACCATGTAATATGAGTCAACCGAAAAAACAGGTATTTTATCTCTTGTAATATTGAAAACCAAATTCTTCTGGGCATTCCTTCGCTGGATTTCAACTTTGACCTTACTTCCAAGCTCTCCCATCAGCTTTTCCCTTACATCACTATTTCGCAATCCCACTCCAGCAATGTTTTCTTCATCTACAACCACAATTTTATCTCCCGCTAAAACGCCTAGCTTCTCTGCTGGCCCACCTGATATCGTGGCCACAACATTCAATGTATCTTTCATAATTTGAAAACGGATGCCAACCCCTACAAAACTTCCATTAATAGAGGTTTGAGCCGCTTGGAGCTCATCGGCTGGTATATAGGTTGAATGTGGATCAAGTTCCTCTAAAAGCGCAACAATAGCTGTTTCGGTAAGCCCCTCATCATCTGTAGCGTCCACATAGTATCTAGAAACTTTATCTATTACCTCCTTAAATTTAAATGAGGTAGACAAACCATTGGTATTCGACTGAGCATATACTGAGCTTGAAATAATAAATAAAAGTAGTATCGAAAAATATTTCATAAGAGTGCTTTAANTAATAAAACGCGTAGCAACAAAAATAGTAACACTTGTGAGGTAGAAAGGTTTTTTTACTCTTTTTAACAGCCAATAAGACGACAAATTAAGGTTTTATTGTTAGTATGTTTTTGTGAGAGGTCTCAAGACCTGAGACTATAGAATGTAAATTTGAACTATGCTTCATGCAAATACTTCTTTAAAACCGCATAACACCTTTGGTGTTGACGTCTCTGCAGCATATTATGCAGAATTTGATAGTATAAAAAGATTAGCTGAGCTACTTGATCAAAGAAAGGACTTGCCTTTATTTATATTAGGAGGCGGCAGCAATATTCTATTTACACAGGATTATAAAGGACTTGTATTAAAAAATGAAATACTAGGTTTCAAAACAGTCGAAGAAAGTAATAATTCCGTTGTCGTTGAGGCTGGAGCAGGAATGAACTGGCATGCATTCGTGCTTAAATGTATTGATCTGAATTATGGAGGNGTAGAAAATCTAAGCTTAATCCCAGGTAATATTGGCGCGAGCCCAATGCAGAATATAGGTGCTTATGGNGTTGAAATAAAAGATGTTTTTGAATATCTAGATGCTGTCGACATTGAGACCGGAGAAGTAAAACGATTTTACAAAACGGATTGTGCTTTTGGCTATCGCGAAAGTGTATTTAAACGCAAACTNAAAGGTAAGTATATTATATGTCATGTTGCCTATAGACTAAATAAAAACAATCATACATTAAATACCTCCTATGGAGCAATAGAAACGGAGTTAAAAAACCATAACATCGAGAATCCCACTATCAGAGATGTAAGCAATGCTGTAATTGCCATCCGTCNATCCAAACTTCCNGACCCAAAGGAAATTGGTAATGCGGGGAGTTTTTTTAAAAATCCAGTTGTTTCGCAAAAAGCTTTACAGGTGCTTCTTGAAAAGCATCCAGATATTCCACACTACCCTGCACCAAACCATGAAGTAAAACTTGCAGCTGGATGGCTCATTGAGCAAGCAGGATGGAAAGGAAAAACCTTTGAGGGTCGCTACGGNGTACATAAGANACAGGCNTTAGTCCTAGTGAACTATAACAATGCAAAGGGAAAAGAAATACTCAGCTTATCAGACCAAATTATTTCTGANGTAGCACGTAAATTCGATGTATCCCTTGAAAGAGAGGTGAATATTCTATAATCAATGAACAAGATTGCTTCAGAATTAATAAATTCGCACTCAAATACCTTGTGACATGAAAATTTCGTTCAATTGGCTAAAAAGCTATTTAGATTTCGATCTAACCCCGGAGAGGACCTCTGAAATTCTTACGGATACGGGATTAGAAATTGAGGGTCTTCAAAAGTTTGAAGAAATTCAAGATGGTCTAGAAGGTGTTGTTGTTGGAGAGGTATTGTCCTGTGAAGCGCACCCTGATGCAGATCGTTTAAAAGTTACGCAGGTAAATCTCGGTGGCGAGACCGTTCAAATTGTTTGTGGAGCGCCAAACGTTGGAAAGGGACAAAAGGTAATGGTTGCCACTGTGGGCACGAATCTCCATCCTAATAATGGGGAGGCATTCAAAATAAAGAAAGCAAAGATTAGAGGAGTCGAATCCTTCGGTATGATTTGTGCGGAAGATGAGCTTGGATTAGGNGCATCTCATGAAGGAATTTTAATTCTTCCCGATGAAATCACTATCGGCACACCGGCTGCGAAATACTACGAGCTTTACACGGATTTTCAACTCGAAATAGGTTTAACACCCAATAGATGCGATGCCATGGGACATATTGGTGTGGCAAGAGATCTTAAAGCTTTCCTTAATTTTCATGAAAATCAAAACCTAAGTCTCAAGCTACCCGATACGACGATTAAATATTCGGACAATAAAGATACTGACAAGATCAAAATAAATATAGACGATGCATCGCTATGCCCTCGATATATTGGAGCCATTCTCGACGATATTGAGGTTAAAGAATCACCAAAATGGTTAAAGAATAGACTCAAATCAATTGGCCTCGACCCTGTGAACAACGTGGTCGACGTAAGCAACTTCATCATGTATGAATACGGAACACCAATGCACGCATTTGACAGAAGTAAATTGGGAAAAAATATTACCGTGAAGAAAGCCGATAAAGGTTCCTCTTTCAAAACCTTGGATGGCACTGAAAGAAAGTTAAGCGGAGAAGAATTAATGATTACAAGCGAAGGCAAAAACCTATGTATTGCAGGGGTTTTTGGAGGTTTAGATTCGGGAGTTTCAGAAAATACTAAAAGTATATTTCTAGAGTCAGCAATATTTAATGCAACATCAGTTCGCAAAACATCTAAAGCCCACGCTATCCAAACGGATGCAAGCTTCCGATTTGAGCGAGGGGTTGACCCTACCTTCACAGANGATGCAATGAACCGAGCAATCTCGATTATACAGGAAATCACTGGAGCTAAACTTACAATGAAACCGGCGGTTGTAGATGAATTTGATGCATCCGAAAAAAAAGTAACCTTTTCTATTGATTTCTTGAACCAAAGACTCGGAACAGCTTTGAAAACAAAGGAAGTTATCTCTATACTCGAAAACCTTGACTTCAAGTGTACTATAGATTCAAATAAAAACATACAATCAATTGTACCTCAATACCGTATAGACGTAACAAGACCTGAAGATATTTTAGAAGAAGTGTTGAGAATTTANGGNTTCAATAAGGTTGAGCTTCCAAAAAAATGGAATATGTCTTTTCCCGTTGAAGATGGAAAAAATACAGAAAACCTTCAAAGAACGACTTCNGAATGGTTCGTAGCAAATGGTTTTAATGAGGTCATGAATAATTCTTTGAGAAGAAACGACCTTCCAGAAAGCGAAATGAAGAGCGTAGAAATATTAAACCCTTTAAGTAAAGAGTTACAAACAATGCGCAAATCTCTTTACTTTGGTTTACTTGAAAACCTAACCTATAACCAAAACCGTCAGCAGCAAGCGCAAAGGATATTTGAATTNGGTAAATCCTATTATGTTGCCAAGGATGAATACATCGAAACAAGAGAGCTCGCTTTTGCTTTGAGCGGAAAAACTGACGACCTATCCTGGCAAAACAACACTAAAACCTTAAATTTCTTTAACCTTAAGCAAAGCTGCGAAGCATTAATTTCGAAGCTTGGACTAAAATCAAGAATTAATGAAGGAGCGAATGAGCAAGGCTTCTTTGAACGAAGCTATCAATACACATTAGGAAAAGAAACCCTTATTGAATTCGGTCAAGCAAGTTTGGGTCATTGTAAAAAAGCAGGCATAAAAACAAATGTTTTTATAGCGTTATGCAATTGGGATAAGCTTTTAAAATACAGTAATTCAAGCACTAGTTTCAAAGAGTTGCCAAAGACTTTCTTTGTGCGAAGAGACTTTTCGCTAATACTTGATGAGCACGTTGAATATGCAGCTATTGAGAAATTAGGCTATGCCGCAAATAAAAAGCTACTCAAGGACATCTCATTATTTGATGTTTATGAAGGAGACAAACTTCCAAAAGGAAAAAAGTCTTATGCGGTTTCTTTTATGTTTCAAGATGATAACGAGACACTCAAGGATGGAACNATAGACCCAATTATGGAGCAAATNCGAATGAANCTTAAAAAGGAATTAGGCGCCGAGCTTAGAGCTTAAGCTCATTAAGCTTACCTAAGAAACGATCTAAATTTTCGTTTTTGATAATCTCATCTTTACCAACAACCAATAAGTGCTTCGCTTTATTTGAATGCAACCAAAGCTTAAGGTTAACTATTGAGACATTCAGCGTTCCATTGATATCTATTCTGTAGGTAGATTTTTGATTCTGGTCAAATAATGATTTCAGGTTCCAATTCTCTTTGGAAATAGACTGATTCTCACTTACAATAAGNAATGAATCAAAATTTTCTATTGATAGCTCGTAGCGTTCTTTCGTCTGCACAACCTCATTAGCGTTAGCAGAACACCAGGTCTCAATTGCTTTGGAAAATGGCGTATTCGCCTTAAGATATATTGTTTCTAACTTCATGAATCAAATAGCAGTCAAAGATAATTGAAATAATGAGGTGGAATCAAAAAAAGAATAATATCCTCAATTTTTTAGTTATGCTTAGAGAAAACATTTTTCNTTCAGCATCTATTTAAAAAAATCTTTCACGAGCTCTGGNGGCCTNGCCACGAAAGCTTTATTGTCCGACACCACTATTGGACGCTCGATAAGCTTTGGATTTGCGAGCATTAATTCAATAACAGCATCCTCTGTTAGGCCTTTACCTTTGATCAATTCTTTATAGACTTGCTCGTTTTTCCGAAGCAACTGCTCAGCAGANTATCCTAATTTTTTTAACAATGCCCTAAGCGTATCCTTTGAAATAGGATCATTGATATACTGAATTACCTCAATATCAGCAGGACACGCATCAAGTAAGGAGAGTGCCTGGCGACTTTTTGAACATCTATTGTTATGGTAGATTGTAACTTTTTTCATAACGCAAAGCTATACATTCTCTAGANTATCNNAANTGTTTTATTGTTCAAAAGTTGTCTTCTTTTCTCTTCTTTTACACTTTTAATTCAACATCTGATTACTTAGATTTGTATAAAGCAATTTTCATGGATTTTCTGAATGAATTAAACGATAGCCAAAAGGTAGCAGCAAAACATATGTACGGAGCTGCTATGGTTATTGCGGGAGCAGGCTCAGGAAAAACGAGGGTGTTGACCTACCGAATTGCGCATATGATGGAAAACAATATTGATCCTTTTAATATTCTGGCGCTTACATTCACAAATAAGGCAGCAAAAGAAATGACTGAACGGATCAGCTCAATAGCCGGAGGACATGANGCAAAGAATATCACTATGGGTACCTTTCANTCGGTNTTCTCAAAAATACTTCGCTTTAATGCAGACAGAATTGGTTTTCCAAGTAATTTCACAATCTACGATACACAAGATTCTAAGAGCTTAATAAAAGATATCATAAAGGGATTTAACCTAGATGATAAAACCTANAAACCGAGTCAAGTATTTGGAAGAATCTCTACGGCAAAGAANAATCTAATCTCTCCAGAAGACTACAACGATAATCCAGAAATAAAATTAGAGGACAAACAATCAAGACGACCTGAGATGGGACGCATATATACGAGCTATATGAATCGTTGCCAAAGATCAGGAGCAATGGATTTTGATGACCTATTGTACTACACAAATATCCTCCTCAGAGACTTCCCGGANGTACTCCATTATTACCAGCACAAATTTAAGTACATACTTGTGGATGAGTATCAGGATACGAATTTCGCACAATACCTTATTATTAAGCAGCTTGCGGCAGCATACGAAAACATTTGCGTCGTTGGAGATGATGCTCAAAGCATCTATTCATTTAGAGGAGCCAATATCGAGAACATACTAAATTTTAAAAAGGATTATCCTGACTTTTCTTTGTTTAAACTAGAGCAGAACTATAGAAGCACTAAAAACATTGTAGAAGCAGCAAATAGCGTCATCAAGAACAACAAAGACCAAATTCACAAGAAAGTATGGACTGACAACCAAACTGGCGATAAATTAGAGGTGATCAGAACACTCACTGATAATGAAGAAGGAAGAGCAATTTCAGCCAAAATATTTGACAAGCAAAAATCCGGTGGGAAGTTTAATGATTTCGCCATTCTGTATAGAACCAATAGACAGTCCAGAAGCTTCGAGGAATCACTTAGAAAACTCAATATTCCTTATAAAGTTTATGGTGGCCTATCCTTCTACCAAAGAAAAGAAATAAAAGACCTCCTCGCCTATTTTCGTTTATCGGCGAATCCAAATGATGAAGAGGCTTTAAAAAGA
>NYTQ01000095.1 GCA_002683585.1 Cryomorphaceae bacterium | reverse complement strand
AGTCTCTAACAGCCGGTAAACTAAAATCACTAGGCTTAAAAGAAGGTATAATCATTACTAAAATAAATAATGAGGCTGTACGGAGTGTTGATCAACTGGCTTCAAAATTAAATGAATCCAATAGTGGTATACTTCTAGAAATCATGTCTGAAAGCGGTAAAAGAGATTATGTAGGTTTCGGACTCTAGTAAATAGTTTTAAGGCACGGTTTTTGACGAAACGCACATCTACTTTTGATTACAAAAAAAAGACCTTGAATATTTTACATTCTGCTTTTTTTGGCTTTACTTTGCCATCTGTATTTGAATAAAATTAATCACCATTATTACCCCTTCTGCGCATGAGACAGCTAAAAATAACTAAATCGATAACGAACCGTGAAAGTCAATCTTTAGATAAGTATTTACAAGACATAGGAAGGGAGGATTTAATTACAGCTGAGCAAGAAGTTGAACTCGCGAAAAAAATTAAAGCTGGTGACCAACTGGCTTTAGAGAAATTGACAAGAGCCAATCTTCGTTTCGTTGTATCTGTTGCTAAACAATATCAAAATCAAGGACTTACACTACCTGACTTAATCAATGAAGGTAACTTAGGTTTGATTAAAGCAGCCCAAAAGTTTGATGAAACTAGAGGTTTTAAATTTATCTCTTATGCTGTTTGGTGGATTCGTCAATCGATTCTTCAAGCACTAGCGGAACAAGCAAGAATTGTGAGACTCCCATTAAACCAGGTAGGTTCACTGAACAAAATTAATAAAGCATTTTCTAAGCTCGAACAAGAATATGAAAGACCACCTTCTGCAGAAGAATTAGCAGAAGCACTTGAGGTACCTGAAGATAAAATCAAAGAAAGCCTAAATGTTTCTGGTCGCCATGTTTCTATGGATGCTCCTTTAACCACGAATGAAGACGGAGGAACATTAATGGATGTGATGGCCAACAGTGATGCGCCAAAAACAGACCAGACCTTAATGGCTGAGTCTCTTCAAAAAGAAATTGAGCGTTCATTAAGTACGCTAACGGATAAAGAAAGAGAAATTATTAGATTGTTTTTTGGTATTGGAATGAACCATGGTCTGACCTTGGAAGAAATTGGATCAAAATTCAACCTGACGCGAGAAAGAGTACGTCAAATTAAAGAAAAGGCGATTCGACGACTTCGACATACGTCGCGTAATAAACTACTTAAATCCTACCTAGGATAAAACAAATAAGCTACCCTCAAAGGGTGGCTTTTTTTTATTAGCAAACAACAAATCAAACATACATAAGATGGAACTAGAATTGGGTTATGAAAAAGGCTTGCAATTACATATTGAAAAAGAACGTGCGGCTGTAAAGCTTCAAAGTAAGGTAGGTGAACTACTTTACGAAAAAGGAATAGAGNTNGTACTCTTTCGTCATCATTTAACAGATATCACAATTTCAGAAATAATCAACCTCCATGATTATTCACGCAAGGTAGGTAGTAACACGATTGATGTTTTCACAACCTCTGAGCTTGCATCGAACTTATTAGAGCTAAATGTAATCCCTTCAAAGCTTGATATAGGAAAGCTTGCGAATGAATGGAATGAAGAACAGTCCTCGTATTCAGATCAAAAAGAATTTTTGATAAAAAAGCTTTCCGTTCTTGAGGAGAATCAGAGTCAACCTGTCGAGCCACGAGACGTTGTTTTATACGGTTTTGGTAGGATTGGGAGACTTGCAGCAAGAGAATTGATCAAACAGGCCGGAAAGGGCCAACAGCTGAGACTAAGGGCAATTGTTACCAGAAGCTCCAAAGATGCAGATATCATAAAAAGAGCATCCTTGCTGAGAAACGATTCTGTTCATGGCGCCTTTAANGGTTCTGTCATTGAGGATTTAGANAAAAAAGCNTTGGTAATCAATGGCCAAATTGTTCACATGATCAGCGCAAATGCACCGGAAGACATTGATTATACNACCTACGGTATAAATAATGCNCTAGTAATCGATAATACTGGTGTATTCACCAACAGAGANGCCTTATCGCGTCACTTAAGTGCAAAAGGAACTGCAAAAGTACTACTTACAGCTCCAGGNAAAGAAATACCAAATATTGTATACGGTATTAATCAAGGAGAGCTTGATATAGAAAATGAAAACATCTATTCTGCAGCGTCGTGCACAACCAATGCAATATCACCTATATTAAAACTAATGAGTGATCAATTCGGAATAGAAAAAGGCCATATTGAAACAGTACATGCTTACACCAACGACCAAAACTTGCTAGACAACATGCATAAGAAGCCGAGACGAGGTCGTTCTGCAGCGATAAATATGGTCATCACCTCAACCGGAGCGGGTAATGCCGTAACGAAAGTGATCCCTCAATTAAAAGACAAGTTAACAGCAAATGCCGTACGTGTGCCAACACCAAATGGCTCTTTGGCAATCATTAGCTTGGAATTAAATAAGAAAACAACTGTAGAAGAGGTAAACCAGGTAGTCCACAATGAAGCTTTAAATGGAAATCTTGTAAATCAAATTTATTACTCTCTTGATAGTGAACTTGTGTCAAATGATATTATTGGGAATACTTGCTGTGCTGTTTTTGATTCTGAAGCAACTTTAAGTTCAAAAGACGGGAAAAGCATTGTATTGTATACTTGGTATGACAACGAATATGGTTACACAAAGCAAGTAATTCGTCTTGCTAAATACATCACAAAAGTCCGAAGAGCAATTTATTATTAATCTATTGTCCTGGCAACTCCGTCGCCAAGTAAAGATTTATTAATGATGTAAGAAGTGCAATCACTGCGATCCATAATGCTATTGTACTTCTTTTACTGTGTCTTTCCGCCATAACACCCTTGTATACGACTTGTGGTAAATATAGTTTCATTCATATAATACGGAAGATGGGGTATTTGATTAGCTAAGTGTTTTATTNGAAAACAATATGACTGTAAAGTTGTTTTTCGACTAACCGGANGCAAATTTGCCAGAGGTGATGGTTTATAGAAGATTTGAACATCGTTTTGTGAACCTATCGCAGAGCTCCAGNAAAAACGGNCTAGAGCGATGTTGAGATAGCGGTATTTATTTTTTAATTAAATGATGTCCTCTATGTCTTATTTAGCTAAATTTGTGCCTTAAAGTTTAAGTATAAATATATGTCTGCAGATATTTTTGAAAAAATCGAAGCCAATAGAGGNCCNTTNGGTATTCACGCCAAGCAATCACANGGTTATTATACATTCCCAAAGCTAGAAGGTGAAATTAGCCCGCACATGGTTTTTAGGGGTAAAAAAATGCTGAATTGGTCGCTCAATAACTATCTAGGTTTGGCAAATGATCCTGAAGTCAGAAAACTCGATGCTGAAGTAGCTCAAGAATATGGNTTCTCTCATCCAATGGGTGCTAGAATGATGAGTGGCAATACTGATTTTCATGAACAACTAGAAAATGAGTTATCCGAGTTTGTTGAAAAAGAAGACACTATATTATGTAACTTCGGATATCAGGCAGTTCTTTCTTGTATCGACGCCTTAGTCGACCGAAAGGATGTTATTGTCTATGACGCAGAATCACATGCTTGTATATTAGACGGTGTTCGCCTCCACATGGGTAAAAGATATGTCTTTAAACATAATGATGTTGAAGACTGTGAAAAGCAATTAATCCGTGCCGAAAAACTAGCTGAAGAGACAGGAGGAGCTATCCTTGTAATTACCGAGGGTGTTTTTGGTATGCGAGGAGACCAAGGTAAAGTAAAAGAGATTGTTGCGCTGAAGGAAAAATATAATTTCAGACTTTTCGTTGACGATGCCCATGGTATAGGAACACTCGGTGCAAAAGGTGGCGGAACTGGACAAGAGCAAGGATGCCAAGATGGAATTGATATCTATTTTGGAACTTTCGCTAAGTCGTTCGCATTAATCGGAGGATTTATTTCTAGCGACGCACAAGTTGTTGAATATTTGCGGTATAATATGCGTTCTCAAATTTTCGCGAAATCTCTTCCTATGACGCTTGTTAAAGGTGCTTTAAAGCGACTTGAGATTATGAGGAGAAGTACAGCNCACAAAGATAAACTTTGGGAGATTACAAATGCACTTAAAACTGGTTTGGTAGAAAATGGTTTCGATATAGGCCCATCAAATTCATGTGTAACACCCGTATATTTGAGTGGTTCAGTGCCAGAGGCTACCAATCTAATTTACGATTTACGCGAGAATTACAACGTATTCTGCTCCATGGTTATCTATCCGGTAGTACCTAAAGGAATGATTATTTTAAGATTGATTCCAACTGCATCACANACGCTTGAAGATGTAAAGTTTACCATTGATTGTTTTTCAAAGATCGTTGATAAACTCAAGGCAGGAGAATATGTTGCGGATAAGATTGCGCCTATTAATTAGTCTGGTTAGATTAGCTTCTAGAATAATCGATTAGCAACTTAAGCTTTTCCTCATCAACGAGTAGTATTTCCGAATCAAAGTATATTGATTTTTTTCGTCGCTGTTTTTTAGCGCCTGAAAAGTGCAATGCGCGTGGCTTCAGAAATTCAATAATGTCGCCAATATTTTCTGGACTTATACCACCACCTGGTAGAATCTGAATGCGACCTGAAGCAAATTCAATGATCTCTTTCAACCTCTCCTTACCTTTGAAAACATTGACCTCGCAGCCAGAAGTGAGAATTCTATCATATTTCATAGAAATCAATTGCTCTATTGCTTTCTGCCAATTATCANTATCGTCGAATGCCTTATGAAATGTCAGCTCGATATTAGGTGTAAGCATGCGTAATCGCTTCAAAAANGAAATATCCAGGCTTCTTTGTTCATTCAAAGCGCCAACAACTATACCTTGAANGCCTAATTTCTGATAATGAACAACATCCTCCATGATCTGAANTTTCTCATCTTCATCATATACAAAATCTCCTGAACGCGGACGGATTAATACCTGGGTATTTAGGTCTAGGGATACTGAACGCTGCACTAATGAAATAGATGGAGTTAAACCACCGCAACTCAATTCTTGACATAGCTCTACCCTATCTGCTCTATGTTTAGCAGCTAAATTCAAAGCAGTAATATTAGAAACACAAATTTCTACCAGCATAAAAACACAATTGATCGAAACACTTATCGATACATTAGGTATTAAAGATAAGCTAAAATAGCAATAAGCATTTGGAGATTTGTTGCTCTAATTTTTCCCTATATTTGCAACTAATGAAAGGTACGTCAGAAAAAGAAAAAAAGCAGCACAAATCAGTAGATTTTGAATCTTTTAAAAACCAAGTTTTAGCGGATTATAAACTTGCGTGTTTATCNCGCGAGGCNTCGCTATTAGGCAGNAAAGANGTCTTAACTGGTAAAGCCAANTTCGGGATCTTTGGAGACGGTAAGGAACTTGCCCAGATTGCGCTTGCAAAAGAATTTAAAAACGGTGATTTTCGTTCTGGATATTACAGAGACCAAACCATCATGCTAGCCATAGAAGAGCTAACAGTTGAGCAATATTTCGCTGGTTTGTATGCCCATACTGATGTTGAGATTGAACCACAATCTGCGGGAAGACAAATGGGTGGTCATTATGCCACAAGAAATCTTGATGCGCATGGAGAATGGAAAAATTTAATGCTTCAAAAAAATAGCAGTGCGGATATTTCCCCTACTGCAGGACAGATGCCTAGACTTGTCGGGTTGGCACAAGCCTCAAAAGTATACAGAGAAAATGAAGCATTNAGCACTACGCAAAAAGCCCAAAAATTTACAAATAAGGGAAACGAAGTCGCATTCGGAACCATTGGTGATGCATCAACAAGTGAAGGGCCATTTTGGGAATCCATTAATGCCGCAGGTGTAATGCAAATCCCTTTGGTCATNTCNGTATGGGATGATGGCTACGGAATTTCTGTTCCAAGAGAATTTCAAACGACAAAAGGCTCGATTTCNGAAGCTTTAGCGGGAATGCAACGGACAGACGAGAAAAAAGGCTACGAGATATTTGTAACGAAAGGATGGGACTATGCCCATCTTTGCCAAACCTATGAAAAAGCAGTACGTCTAGCCCGTGAAGAACACGTGCCTGTGCTCATTCATGTAAAAGAAGTGAACCAACCTCAGGGGCATTCTACCTCAGGATCACATGAACGCTACAAGAGCAAAGAGCGCCTGGAATGGGAAAAGGAATTTGATTGTATTGCCAAGTTCAAAGAATGGATTTTATCCTTTGACGCCGGAGGAAATAAAATTGCTGATGTAGAAACATTAGATAATCTTCAGAAAGATGCCAAAACTGAGGTAAGGCAGGCAAAGAATGATTCTTGGAAAAGATTTACCTCAGAAATACAACAAGAGCTAACGGAGGTTACNTCTATCATAGAGGCTGTGGCAGNAAGCAGCAGCCAAAAAGCCTTTATTCTAAAAGAACTTGAAAGCCTTCAAAAAGCATACGAACCCATTCGAAAAGACCTTNTAAACACAGCAAGGAAAGTTTTACGACTCATGTTCAAGGAGAAATCTCCTCAAAAGGATATGCTAGCGGCATGGATTCAAAAAGCCATCGAAACCTCGTACGATAAATACAGTTCTCATTTATATTCCGAGTCTAATTCATCAATACACAAAATTTCTGCTGTCGCTCCAAAATATGGTACCGAAGAACGCATGGAGGACGGTAGAATTATTCTTAGAGAAAACTTTAAGGCTCAGCTCAATAAAATGCCTGAGCTATTAATCTTTGGAGAAGACGCAGGGAAAATTGGAGGAGTAAATCAATCATTAGAAGGCCTACAAGATCAATTTGGGATGCACCGTGTTTTTGATACAGGCATCAGAGAGTGCACCATTATTGGACAGGGAATTGGAATGGCCATGAGAGGCTTAAGACCTATTGCTGAAATACAATATCTCGATTATTTACTCTACGCCGTACAGGTACTTTCTGATGATCTTGCAACAGTTCAATACAGAACGAAAGGAGGCCAAAAAGCACCTTTAATTGTGAGTACAAGAGGACACCGTCTTGAGGGAATATGGCATAGTGGCTCACCTATGGGTATGATTATTAATGCATTAAGAGGTATGCATATTTGTGT
>NYTQ01000094.1 GCA_002683585.1 Cryomorphaceae bacterium | reverse complement strand
GACCGCGAATCAGAGTGTTACGACGAGGCCCAAGAAATTTACAACGAATATCTAAAAAATCTCGACCCGAAGGCAAAAAGAGACTGGGGTATGGAAATGAAAAAATGGGACTTTGAAATGAAAAAATACGATGACCAAATCGTAATGGCTAAAGAAGATCAATCCTTCAGAAGAGATTCATCCATGTATGCCATGGATAAGGAGGTAAAAGTAGCAAGAATACAAGCCGATGCAGAGATTCAAGGGAACAAAAAGCTTTTGAAAAAGTACGAGTATGATGAGTCTCCATGGCTCGTAAAAGTATTCGGTAAGTTTCTGGATAAGGCAAAATAATAAACTAATTTAACAAGTATATAAAATGAATATTTCAAGTGACTTACAGAGTCTCATTAATGCATCCCTGACAGATGGGAAAATTTCATCGAAAGAAAGAAAAGTCTTAATGAGTAGAGCAGAATCAGATGGTTTAAATTTAGATGAATTTGAGCTATATCTTAATAGTCTTGTTCAAGAGGCTAATAAGGATAAAAAAAATGTAGTAGAAAAATCAGCGCCAATATTCAAGTGGATTTTTTCCTCACCAAAAAGAATAGCAGGAGTAGCAGTTGTAATTGTGATTTTAGTAGTTTGGATAGGTTCATTGGGATCTACTGAGGAAGAATCACAAAACGATGATTTGGTTGAAAAATACGAATGCGAGAATGTTGAAGATTGCTTAGTGAAATATAATTTTGAAGCCGCGCGTGCTTTTGCTAGTATAGCATCTACGAATAGTCTAGATGACGATAACAAAAGTAAATCAATGAAAAAAATCATTACACAAGAATCTAATTATTGGATTGATAATGGAGAATTTGACAGAGGTTTAACAGTCGTAGAAGAAGGTAAAGACTATTATAGAGGTGAATATGATATCCNATTCGAAGCAGCAGAATATGAAGTAGCAAAATATGGAGTTATTTCAATGATTGTTGATGCCTTATTAGATAAAGAAGAATTTAAAGAAGCAAAAAGATGGGCATTGAAATCATGTGATTGCAATATATCAGGACGTACGAAAGCAAAACAAAAAGATTACGACGGTGGAANATCAAAATGGGACGAGTCTGCGTCGATGAAAAACACCCTACTGAAAAAAATCAAGGAAACTGAAAAATTGATGAAATAATTATTTTCTTACTGCACTCGAGAATAGATGAATAAAATAAAAAATATCCTTATTGGTTTTACTGCTTATTTTGTTCTTCTTTATGCGCTAATTGAGAGTGAAAAGGGGGTTGAAGGCTCATCAATTACCAATTTCTATGATGCTGTTTGGTACTCCATAGTCACTTTATCTACGGTTGGGTATGGTGACTTCTATCCAGTATCTGCTTTTGGAAAAATCATTGGTTTAGTCTTTGTTTTTAGCAGTTTAGGAGTTTTAGGATATTTCATAGGTCAACTGACCGTAAAGCTTACAGAGTATATGGAAAATAAAAAAAATGGTTTTTTTGGGACCGATATGGAAAATCACATCGTCATCATTGGTTACAACAAATTTGCCAAGCACATATTAGAACAAATTGTGGTTTCAGGTGTCAAGGCAGCAATCGTAACCGATAAAAAAGAAGACGTAGAGTCCATCTCATCTATTTTTGATAAGAACAAGGTCTTTGTGCTATATGCTGACATTGACAAGTTTGAGGACTTAGAAAAAGTAAACATTACCAAAGCCTCAAAAACATTCGTGAACTTTGAGGAAGATACAGATATGTTAGTCTATACATTAGACCTCAAAAATTATTATGATAACCTCGAGATCATAGTATCCTTAAACAATGTGAGTTTTAAACAAACCTTTCAATCAGCTGGTGTTTTGTATGCTGTATCACGCGAGGAAATTGCAGCTAAACTTGTTGCTAGTTATATTTTTGAACCCGAAGTAGCCTTACTAACTGAAGACCTTATGGCGTCTGCATCAGAAAAGGACGACTTTGATTTGATTCAAATGAAAGTGACTAAAAATAACCCATATGTTAACAAAGAGTATGATTTTGTTTTTTCTGACTTAAGAAGCAAATATGCTAGTGTTTTGCTTGGAATATACAAGGACAAAGTGCTTTTAAAGAATCCCATGGAAAAGATAACAGTGGCAGAAGATGATTATTTGGTCATCATGACCAATGGGGAAAACGAGCCTATTTTAGAGGCTGATTTTGACGTTGCACAAGGAAGGTTTTAAAAAAAATCAACGAATTTATTCAGAGAATATTCCATATAAAGATTAAGAATTCCTCTTTTTCGTACCTTAGAGTTGATGCGAATTAACTCTATTATACTTTTGATCTATTTTCTCCTTACAGGCATTATATTCGCTCAAAATAACCATTTATCCAATCAAATCAATTGCGATACAGCTCATTTCCATTTCGAAGACTATATCGATTCAATGAACTATTACGAAACACAAATGGGAGCGAAAAAAAACCTCAGCACGAATGATGAGCGGCTAAAACTTGCCTTTTATGTAGCGCTAAATCGCTACCCCGAGCTATATCATACAAGAATTACCTTGAAACATAAACCAATCAGCAGCACGATGCAGGCGCAGCCGAGTCCTGACTTTTTATTTAAACGAAAAAGTAAAAGGGCTTATCGAATATTTGTGAACAATAACCCAAATTTAACAGGAATCAATTACGAGGAGCTCAGCTTTAATGGATTGGTCGGGTGGATTGGGCATGAATTCGCTCACCTCATCGATTACAATTCCATGAACAACAGAGCGCTTCTAAGTTTTATTGGAGGCTATTTATTTGATAAAAGAACAATGCGCCGAACCGAGAGAAATGCGGATCGCGAAACCATCAAACGCGGACTTGGTATTCAGCTTCTAGATGGTGTAGCCTTTTTTGAAAAAAACAATAAAGTCTCAAAAAAATACCGCAGGAGAAAGCAAAAGAATTACCTCTCTGAAGCCGAAATCATTGTCGATATCGAGAGAAACTGTCATTAAGACTTGATGAATATTTAGTGCAACTATAATTGATCTTTTTTATTTAGATTTACGACATGGAATGGTATATGAAAAATAGATGGTGGATTTGGAGCTTAATGGCAGTTTATTTGGCCTACAGAATTTATCTATCCGTTGTATATTAGTGTCTTACTAATACGCGCTTTTTAAGCACCTCCTTATCCCCTTCTCCAAAAAGCATGTATATGCCATTTGATAGCCGAGATACATCAATCACTTGAGGTGATGAATTTACATCGATGGAAGCCATCAATCTTCCTTCCATATTGAATAACATCAAGGACTCAAGTCCAAAGCTCTCTGGCCACATCACAACAAATTGATCCTGCGCTGGATTCGGGTAGCACCACCAGTCACTTTGAAGCTCCTGAATACTCGCATCATTGTAATAAACGAAAGGTGCTGTCAAGAAATCACAACCAAGACTATCATAGACATAAGCCACATAATCTCCATTTTCATCAGGTTGGTGGTCGTAGGTGGTCGCTCCGCTAATCTCTATGCCGTCCAGATACCATTGTACACCATAGCTTTGTGGTAAATTAGGTACGTATAAATTTTCAGCAGCATCTATTTCAATTTCAAAGCTCAATGTGGTATCGCAATAAATGACAAATACAGAGTCGGAAGTTGAGTTGCAACCTAAAGGACTGTATGCCGTCACATAATAATAACCTGTTTGGTCTATGGATTCAACAGAATCCGTATGACCTGTCCAGAAAACACTATCAATAGACCATTGTAAGATATACTGTGAAGAGTCCGTTGCGATTGTATATGCAGTTGAATCGTATACAATATTTGGGATACCTGGTGCCGCACCTACAATAATCGTATCAATGCTCTGAACTGAAGGAACAGGGAAAATCTGTTGGTAGTCAATGTTGTAAGCAACATCGGAATAAGAGCCTGCTCCACAGCTCGAGCAGCTAGAAAAGTTCATAATATGACTTCCACAATTGTCATCTCCACCATAGGTAATCTCTGCTGCATTGGTTTGTGCCGCTGTTTCATCAGCATCCATCACTTTAATCTTATATTGCTTGGTAGGATCCATATTGATATTTACAGACCAAGTTATTGGTCCATCGTTATTGTATTCATAATTGGATTGATAGATAAGATTTCCGTCTTCCAAAAGCTGAAAATAGGGATCTGGATTGTTACCATTTAACGGTTCCCACCCCCACGGTTGTCCAAGCCAATTCTCGCCAACATTTAATATAGTAACCTCAGTAAGGGTATAATTGTCAAGCGTATCTGTATTATTATAGCCTGAATACTGGACAGGATAAGTGCCCGGCTGAGTATATGTTTGAACACCCGGGTTTTCATCATTAGACGTGACACCGTTTCCAAAATCCCATTCATAATAAATCAACCCTGGGTTATTATTGGTAAAATCAACCTCCAGTGGTAAGCAGCCAATCGGTGGGTTAGAATTGAATCCTGAGTTACCAATTGCAGGCGTCTGAATTTCGAGCGTAATAAAGAAAGGTACAGGGATATTGTCAATATTTGCTCCNGAGGCGGTCACATCAACTAAAATACTGACCTCTACTTCATAAACCCCAGCAAGAATCGGTGTACCAAATACATTAATGCATCCATACACATTGTTTTGAGGATTATAATTACATCCGTTTGCATCGTTGTTACAAATCCAGCTGAGTCCAACAGGAAGCGCGATACTGACGATTTCAAANTTATTAATCGTTGCTCCACTTGTATCTGTTGGCATCACAAAAGTGATGTCTTCAGAATAGGGTTGACCTGCGAACCCTACCGGTAGTGGATTCGGATAAATCCCAGCTATCGTATAGCTGTTGTCNACCGTGCATTGTGCTGAGGAATGGTTATGTATAAAAAGAGAAACAAAAAGGAGCGAAATAATGAATAATAGTCTCATAGCTTTTCTATATGTTGGCATAGATATTTTAGATTCGTTAGTCTAAATATAATGGTATTTATTTTAAGGTTTTCAACAATTGTTGATAAGTACAAGTTATAACATGTTGATAAGTAGAACCTTAACTATGAATAACTTCGATTTCTCATTCTTGCTTTTCCGAAACATGTTTTGTTATTTTAAAGAACCAAACGAGGGATAAAAGGTTTGTCAGCGGACAAATTCCTCCCGATAAATTTCTTGCTAAATGTATTTAGAAGGGTATTGAGTAATGCGAATAAAGCTCCTTACTGAGAAGGGTTTGACCCTCAGAATTTATACCAAGCATTTGATGCTGTGAAAACAAAAATCAAAAGAACATTTGTCTAAGGAATATTGCGAGAGTAATTGTTCTATGTGTTGAATGAAAATTGAGTATCAGTCGCGTGAAAATCAAGATTCAGGATTCAAAATCATCGAAAGCAAAGAAAGCCCTGGGGTTTGAAAGCAGAGATGATTGGAAGTTTAGAAGTATTATTTTGAGTTTTCGGGCGATAAATATTACGGAAGCCTCATAACAGTAGTTTGGCGATACAAGTTGTTCGCAACTGAATTGAAAGCGGTTTGCAATCCTTCACGGAATGCAAGTCGCTTTACTGTTTTAAGGACTTTAGTTTTTCTTAAATACCTTTAGAGATCTATTCCCTAATTGTAGATAATATACATTTGGANGCAACCCCGNAAGGTTGATTTGTGGATTTATTTCATCAATTTGACCATCAAGAATGAGTTTGCCATCTATACCAAAAAGTGAATATTGCATTGGGTATTGTAATGCTCCTTTTATCATAAGAATATCAGCAGATGGATTGGGATAAACCGAAATTTGTTCTGCATCAGATTCATCAAGAGATGCTGATGAGCTACAATCTACAACAGATGACAAATAATTGAAGCGTGTCTGAATGAAGGATTTTAAACCATATATCGCTCCACCGGGTCCGGGACCCGAATTCAAGTTGGATTCAATATTGGTATCAAAATCATTATTACTGTACATTTTATTGTTGTCGGCATATACAAATTGCTCAATCAAGGCTTTGTAATTATCAATAATTGGATTCAGGTAAGTTGGGTTAAATACCGTATTTAAAAGCAGGCAAATCTCTGAGGTATATTGACTCATAAANAAATCGTTTTCAAATACACGCTCTAATAAAGGTCGCTGCCCCTGATAGAAGTCAATGGGCAAATTGGTCATGGGTGTTTGCACACCAAAAGCATAGGAGCCAAAAGTTTCATTTGCATCCCATTTGATCCACTCCCATTGGTCTGTGGACATATTATGATAGAGATAATAATTTCTCGCAGACAAGGTGTATGTGTCGAGATTACTGAACAGATTATTGAATGCTACTGAGCTTAAAAATGGACTTAGGTCTAAACGAGAGGGTAAGCCTGATTCAAATTCTTCATCTGATGAGCTATTCAAGAAATATATAAAATCAATGAGGTCATACCAGTCGTCAGCGTCCTCATTAGACTTTAGCTCATATGATGACTCNTAAGAGGATTGATTTAAACCTAAATAGACAAGGCTTGCCTCTCCGTCACCNCCGCCAAAGTTNGATCCCGCCTTAAAAAGGTTTCCGTCATCATCTCCAATACGCCAATCTAAAAACTGGTCATCAATTTGCTCGATCATCGTATAAAATCCCCACGCCTCACCATTGTATTTCACAGTAGCATAATTTGCTCTTGGCGCCGGCACTCCTCTTTCTCTGCACAAATCAAAAAATAGCTTCTCGCGCATAAAAGTTGGATCTTTNAAACCATTACTGAAATTCAGTTTTTTCAATCCGTCATAATTTTGACCAGAAATNTACTTGTTGAAGTCAATTTTAAAAGACTTTTTATCACCAGGATGCATTCCACTTGAATTACCCTTTAATCGGATACCCACACTATCAAAAGTATAAGCACCTGTCGCGTCTGTCAATGTTAAATTGGCAGGNATATAAACAGACCCATTGACATCCATATTCTCATAATTATATTCCAATTGTTGCCAAAAGTCATTTTGAGGAAAATCAAGTTCTATCGATACTACCTGATCGGTAGAAAATAGATTTGCACCTTCAATTTGGGAGAAGATATTTCCAATAAAAATTAAAGAGGGTATAAGAAAAAGTAGTTTTGATGTTTTCATTTTAGATTGAATTCGAAGTGTATAGTTTTATTCATTTACAAATCTTTGACGCTGTAAGTTAACATTTCCTTTAAAATTAATTAACAATTGAAAAATAAGCGGTCTCTAATAAAACATTCATTTGTAAAAAACTTAAATTTGATAAATACATTTATGATGTCCTTTAAAGTCACACTTATTTTTCTCCTTTTCAGTCCATTTTTGGCCTGGACACAACCGAACTACACAATCCTGACCAATACCAATCCTCACCCTGGAAATTTATTTTTTCATGTAGGGGGGCCGCCAAGCAAACCAGTCAATATTCTAGATGCATCAGGAGAACTTATTTATTCCCAAGATCTAGGGCTTAAAGGCTGGGGTTGGCAGGTAAATCTAAACAATAAAATCACCTATTTTGACAGGCAGTCCAAGGGCTGGTTCGTAATGGACTCATTAAAAAATATCGTCGATAGCGTATATTGTAAAAATGAATACATCGCAGATCTCCATGATTTTCTTGCTCTAGAAAACGGTAATTATGTTCTATTTTCCTACGATGAACAAGAATATGCCACAGATACTATTTCTCCCAATGGAAGCCAAGATGAAACAGTAATAGGTTTGGTCATCCAGGAGCTAGATTCATCGCACAACGTTATTTTTGAATGGAAGAGCTGGGACCATTTTTACATGTCTGATTATCCCGATATAAATTATAACAATAACACTATTGATTTTTTACATTGTAATGCCATTGATATAGATGAAGATGGTCACTTTTTAATCTCAAATAGAACAATTTCGGAAATAACGAAAATTCACAGAACAACTGGAGAAATCATTTGGAGATTCGGCGGAGCACAAAGCGATTTTACTTTTTCCAATGATTACCCTTTTTCTCAACAGCATTGTATAAAAAGTCTGGGGAATAATAAGTATTTACTATATGATAATGGTAACCGGAGTGATACATATACTGGCGGTATAAAAAGATCAAGAGGTGTAGAATATGAACTCAATTTAAATAACTACACGGCCACCAAAACATGGGATTATGTGCACCCCGATTCCTTATTTACGCCCTCAATTGGAAGTATCCAAAGGCTAGATAATGGCAATACGCTAATTAACTTTGGCAATAACCAATCTATTGGAAGAGGGTCTGTTATTACTGAAATAGACTCGAATAATATAGTTGTTTTTGAAATCGAATTAGATACTGGGGAAAGATCATACTGTGCGAATAAAGCGGAGTGGAATTTTTATACAGGACCCACTGTCGAGCTCTTAGATCTAAATGAAAAAACAAGCGAACAATTATCGATTTATCCTAATCCGACGAAGTCAAGTTTTAAAATTGAATTGGAACAACAAGATGAAACTTTCAGAAAGATTGAAATTTTTAATGTCAACGGAGAAGCGCTCGTTTCGATGCTGTTTCTTGATGAAAATCCAAAAAACATATTTTCCATAAATGAGAAACTGAAAACAGGCGTTTACATTGTAAAAGCTACCTCAAATATGCATTCTTATTCCCGTAGAATCTGTATTACAAACTAATTTTGATACTAAAAGCTAGCCAAGATGCACCTCTTCGATTACAGGTGTTACAGCCTTGAGTACTTCAAAGGCCGCCGACGCCATACGGTTTTGGGTGTCTAAGGTGGGATTTACCTCAACAACCTCAAAACATGCTGTTTTCCCTGTGCGGATAAATGTATTAATGATTTCAACTACTTCATCAATATCAAAACCACGAGGAACGGGAGTTCCTGTTCCTTTAGATATTCGATCACAGTCAAGGCTATCTACATCAAAGGATATGTAAATAACATCGCAAGAGGAGAGCTTCTGAACGGCCTCATCTAAGCAAATATCCATACCTCTAAAACGAATTTCATCAACTGTATAGTTTTTGATACTATGCTCTTTCATACAAGCATCTTCGGGGGCCTCTGTATCTCTTACGCCGAAATAAATAAGCTCAGATGCTTCAAGTTTTTTACCGGCAACCCCAATATTTTTAAGATTAGTCCAATGCGATGCAGTTTCCTCAGGTACTTCATTAATTTGGTGTGCCTTATTGTCAATTGATAAGCCTGCTGCAAGCGGCATTCCATGAACATTTCCTGATGGAGAGGTATATGGTGAGTGTAAATCAGCATGAGCATCCACCCAAATCACACCTAATTTTTTATCCGCATGTGAAGCCTTTACACCACTCATTGTTCCCAATGCGGAGGAATGATCACCAGATAAAACAATGGGATACGAATCGCTGTCAATATTTTTACGAACGCATTCGCTTACACGATTGCATACATTTACAACACTCCCAATTCTCTTTGCAAAGCTATTTTTTACTTTGTTATAAATAGATTCGTTTTCGGTTTCAATATCCTCATGAGGGTATCGATTGAAATAATTATGATTCTCATTAATAGCCGCAATTTCAATAGCATCAATACCTAAATCTGCTCCTCGAGTCCCTGCACCTATATCCGATCTATTTTTTAACAACTTTATTTCTTTCATCATTATAATGTGACTTTATTTATAACCAATCGCTTTGCGCCGAAGCTAATAAAATTTCTCAAGAAATAATATTATTCCATTTGAAATCAAGGTTTTTCAGGGATTATTATGAGGGCGAATTACTTTGTTTTGTACCTTTCAAAAAAAGTAGTATTACATAAGTAAATAAGAAAACCTATGGTCCTTAAACCTGCTTTCGAGAAAATGAAAATGCTCATTGCACTTCAGTTTTTACTAATCCACTCGTTATTCGGGCAGTTATCCAAATCATTTTCTGGTGAGTTAATTTACAGCATAAAAAAAATTGATGTCAACAACATCCAAAGCACCTTTGGGAATGACAATCCACATACAGAGGAAAAATTAATCATTTACGCCAAAGATTCTTTAATCAAACGTGTTCATTTCAATTCCGAAAATGGCATTCAGGAAAGTATTGAACATTTGTCTCATGAGAAAAAAATTTTATTGCTTAGTATTGATTCTGTAAATTATGCTGTTCAGTTGCCAACGGAAAAAAATAAGGACCAAAAAAAGCTTGATAGTACCTATCAGCTTTCCAAAAAATGCTTTCCAAAAGTTCGTTTTGCTGGCCTTAAAGGAAAACCTATGTTGCTATCTCACCCCATGCTAAGCAATGATCTCCGCATATGGTTCAGTAAAAACATACCTCCTAAGTACAATGCAGTATATGACCAACTCCCGGGACTTCCATTGAAATACTACATTATATCAGAAAAAGGCCTTTACCTCTATGAACTGGAGTCATTCAATCAGTATGACCCTCCCCTCTCTATTTTTCAAATCCCAATGAAAACCCACATCCTTTCACTTGAAGATTTTATTGATCTTCTTGAAAAACAGTAGTAACCAAACCCTTCTATTTCGTTTATAATGAACACTTGAGTGTTCAAATATATGGAGCAAAAGCCCAAATTCAGTAAGGCTTAAGGTTATATTCGTAAAACAGTACAAAACGAATGGAGGAAAACGAATTTATACCCGTAGATAATACAAAATCAAAAAAACGTCCTGCTAAAAAATCTAGTAAGTCAAAAAAATCTAGTAAGCCTAAAAAGGGAAACTCCATATTTGCTAAAATAGATACGCAAAAGCTTGCAACTATTTTAGGATCATTTTTCCTTCTTTTTTCTGTTTTTTTATTTCTAGCTTGTGTGTCCTATTTATTTACCTGGCAACAGGACCAGGACAAGCTCATAAATGCTTCCTTTATTGATTTTATCTTTGGTCAATCCGATGTTGAAGTTCAAAATTGGCTTGGAAAATTTGGCGCATGGATGTCTCACATGTTAATTTATAATCTGTTTGGTGTCACCTCTATTGGTCTCTGTTTTCTCATGTTTTTATTTGGCTTCAAAATTCTATTCAAAAAATCATTATTGGCAGGAGGAAAATCATTTTCAATAACTGTAGCTTTTATGCTGTGGGGCTCAATATTCCTAGCATTCTTCTCAGCAGACATTCATATGCTTGGAGGAACTTTTGGTTTTTATGCCAATAATTGGCTTATTCAAACGCTCGGAACAATTGGAACAATTGGCTTAGATATCGTATTACTGTATATTATAATTACACTAATATTCAAGCCGGACTATAAAGCCATTTTCAATTACTTATTCCCAAAGAAAGAAAAAACACAAGGTGATATAGCAACAGAAAAAGAGGATTCCGAGGAGGATAATATGGTT
>NYTQ01000093.1 GCA_002683585.1 Cryomorphaceae bacterium | reverse complement strand
AGATTATGCTAGACGGTTCGAATGGAGATTTAAAATTTATTGACAGTCTTGGTCAATTGAATTATGCCTCAGGGAATGCTATAGATTTAAACAATGACGGGAGGGATGAGGCTGTTACCTCGCTCACTTATGTCACCAATGGTTATTTTGAACATAGACTTGAAAAAATTGACTTTACCACGAACACAGCTTCCGATCTCACGCCTCTAGGTGGCGGTGTTAATTTAGGGTCGACTCCATTATTTACAGATCTTGATCAAAATGGTAATGTGGATTTAATCTATGCTTCTCGTAGCGATAGTCTCAATCCTGTGGCATGGAATGGCATTTGGGTGAGTAGAATCGACATTGGAACTCCTATTCCCAATTCAGGAATTGCCTGGGGCTCTTACCTTGGAAGTAATTATAGTGGATTATATTCCAATACAGCTCAATTTTGTGGAGATAATGCTGTGGTGGCTTCGGCAAATATCATCAACCCATCGTGCAATGGTTCTTCAGATGGTTCAGTCACTGTAAATGTAACAGGTGTTGTTTCCCCATATGTTTATCATTGGACGAATGGCATCTATGACGCTTCGATATCAGGTCTTGATGCTGGTTCCTATGGTGTGCGTGTAACAGATGCTTCAGGTTGTTATGAAGACTTGATATATAATCTTATTGATCCTTATGAAATCACATATGGTGCAATTTCATCACCAACTTGTATCGGAGGGTCTGACGGAAGCGCAACTATGTCTTCTTCAGGTTGCCCATGTATGTTTAGCACTTGTACTTTCCTGTGGGAGAATGGCATTACGACAAAACCAAATGACTCACTGGTTTCAGGCTGGAATTCTGTCGTTATTACCCATCCAGATGGCTGTATCGTTGAAGACTCCGTTTTGATTTCTGAGCCGAACGCAGTCATAGATTCTTTGCTCATTCAAAATGTGACTTGTTTTCAAGAAGATAATGGTCAAGTTACTTTATTGATGGACTCCATGCATGCACCCTATAATTTTTTATGGTTTAATGGTGATACACTAAATTTTGTTGACGCTCTTTCAGCTGGGATATATAATGTTTGGGTTCAAGATGCAAGGGGTTGTATGGATACGCTTGATATTGAGATTAATGAGCCAGACTTACTCGTTATAGAAAGTGAATTTTCTGAATTTTTGTGTGCAGAATCATCAGATGGAATGATTTCTTTTAGTGCTTTTGGTGGCACCTTACCATATAGCTATCAGGTAAATCTAACTTCTGTGGATGATACTCTACTTACTAATTTATCGGCAGGAAGCTATACCATTGACGCTGTAGATGCTAATTCTTGTCAGGCTGGTGTAACACTTGAAATTATCGAACTAGACCCTCTTTCTGCCTCTTTTGAGACAGTCCCTGCCTCTGGATTAGAGACCATGGATGGAATAGCTACAGTAAGCCCTAGCGGAGGGTTACCTCCTTATACGTATAGCTGGAGCTCATTACATGTTGACCCTAGTGCAGTATATTTAAATTCAGCCTGGTATAGTGTATTGATTACGGACTCCATTGGATGCACTTTTGAAGATTCTGTTTTTGTCGGTCTAGCCGGTCTTGAAGGCCTCAATCATTTGCCTTTTGAAGCATATCCGAACCCAACGACTGGAGCTATTTATTTAAGTCACTCTTGTGAGAAAATAGAAGTTTACAGCCAAGAGGGAAAATTGATTATAATACAACAGGAAAGTGACTTTATCGATCTTTCTTCACTTGTAAATGGCTTATATTATTTAAGTTTAAGAAATAAACATGGGATTCAGCAGGTTCCTATTGTTAGAATTTCGAATTGATGTCAAAACTTTATTTCAGCTTTACAGTATGTTTTTTCTTGCTATTAGCGTGCTCATCTTCTGAGTCTGAAATTCAATTGATTGCTAAAGGCGGTCCAATTTATGGTGGAAGTGTAGCTTACCATGCCTCTGAAAAATCAGATCTTATCTTTCCAATGTCAGTCGTTTCCATGTATGACCAAAGAGCTGTCGCGCCTGTTTATGAAACCCTACTTTCTTATGATGAAGATAACCAGAGCCTTGTATCGAACTTAATAGAAGCTTATTCATTTTCGGCTGATAACGCTTACCTCGATTTAAAAATCAGGCAGGGTGTTTATTTTCATGAGGACCCTTGCTTTCTTGATCAGAATAGAAGGTTGGTAGCAAGTGATGTAAAGTTCACCTTGGATTTTGCTTGTTCACGTCATGTCTTAAACGAGCAAGGTCAATTACTTACACCTAAAATAATAGGTGCAGAAGAATTTTTAAATGATACGACCATTAATTTTAATAGAGGAGTAAAGGGTATTGAGGTGCTTTCTGATTCGATGATCAGGCTGCGTTTAATTGACTCTACCCAAACCATTCTCAAAATATTAACCCATCAGAGCCTTTCTGTGATATCTAAAAAGGCGTTCATTGCCTATGGGAATGATATTGCTGAGCATCCAATTGGTACAGGTCCATTTATCTTTAAGCAAAAATCGGATAAAGGAATTCGTTTTGAAAGAAATCCAAATTATTGGAGGAATGACAACTACGGAAACAAGCTTCCGTTTTTGGACACTTTAACAATCAAGTTTAAAAAGGAAGGAGAGGATATTTTTGATTCATTTACCTCTCAAAAAACAGACTTGCTTTCTTCTATTCCTGTCAATGAAATAAATTCATTGTTCGGCACATTAACGGATGCCCAANAAGGGAAGAATATTTTGCATAAAGTGCAGCATAAAAAAGGNTTAAAGATTAATTTTTTGGAGTTTGATTGTAAATCTTCACCNTTTAAAGATTCAAATTTGAGAAAGGCAATTTACCATGCTGTAGATCGTCAAGAAATTTGTCGTGAGTTTCTTTTTGGCGAGGGCTCTCCAGCCGAACTAGGTATCCTTCCGTCAGTTCCCTTTTTTAAATATACGAGGAGCGTTAAAAACCCGTATAATATCAAATTGGCGAAAAGCTATCTAAAGAAAAGTAATTATAAAAAAGGGGACACTATTTTGTTCCATGTGAGCACGAAAGAAGGCTCACCTCAGGATGATTGGTGTTTGAGTTTAGTTGAAAAATTAAATAAAACATTAAAGGTTAATTTAAAAATGAAACGTGTTTCATTCAATGAAAAAATGGCGGCTATACAATCTGGGGATGCATCAATGTGGTTGGCTGGATTTATCTCAGATTATCCNGATGCAGAATCCTTTCTGATGCCCTACTACTCTAAAAACAAAGGTAAAGCGAGTATGCAGAATGGTCATTTTATGAGTATAGACTTTGACAATACTATGGANGTCGCTAGGGCGGAGATGGAGCCNTCNAAGCGGAATGAATATTTTAATTCGTGCGTAGAAATACTAAATCAAAAAGCGCCTATTATACCCTTATATTTTGAAGACCTTGTAGTTGTTTTTAACCTGAGGTTGAGAGGTGCGCGGGTGAATTCATTCGGGATTCTGGACTTGTCAAAGGCATACGTTAAGCCTATAATTTAGCCCCTGTTATTTTTTGAATGCCGAACCTGTCTTTATAGAGTTTGATAGCACTTCCTCAACCCATTTTTTACCCCAATCATCTTTTTCTTGTTGACTCCAAAGTTCAGGATAGAAAATTCTTCTTTGAAAACGTGGAGGCAAGTATTTCTGCCAGTTCGTTCCGCCTGTTCCTTTTTCATCACCTGTTCCTTTTGATAAGTAATGCACAGCTGTTCGGAAATGGACCAATGGCCAATTTACATTTACATTAATGTCTAGTGCTCGGAGCTCCGCGATTAGCAACTCGTTTTTTTGGTCTTCAGCCGATAAGGCTTTGTATTTTACCCATAGATTAATGGGTTGGAACTTATCTGCGAACTCATGAAATTCTTGGAGGTATTTTTTCTCAAAATCTCTCAGTGTTAATGCTTTTTCCCCAGTTTCTTCAACAATAGCTCCTCTTCGCCAATAAATATTATCTAGTTGTTCGTGGATGTCAGCATCCTTGAGCTGTGCTCTTTGCTTGTCCATCACCAAATGCTTCAAGTCGGTACACGCAATTTCGATACGTCGATAAGCCGCTGTTTGAAACCCGCTTGAAGATAAGAGGGACATTCTAAATTTAGTAAACTGGTCTTTCTCCATTCCGAAACGCATGACCTCAAAAGACTGTGTTAAGGTTTCGAAATACATATTGATTCTTTTTAAGCGATCAATAAAAAAGCGACAGTCTAAAGTGTCATTCCAGCCGAGGTCCTGACCTGCCTCAGAGATAACCTTACCATTATGACATACTTGGTCTAATTCATGAAGAATTAAGCTGAAATATAGCTCTGTAATTTGGTGGTAAACAATAAATATTTTTTCATCAGGAAAATCCGTTTTAGGTTTCTGTAAACTCAAAAGTGCATCTACCTCAATGTAATCCCAATAAGTAATAGGGTTTGCATAAATCAAACCATCTAGATAGGAAACCAGATCCTGCCCAATAGCCGCATATTTATTTCTAAGCTGTTCTAAACGGTCTTTTATTTCCGGGGTGATTTCCATAGATTATTTNTTCAAATTGTTGTCTACTCGAAGTTAGTTATTTTTGAGCGAACTATCTTTTNTTCTNCAAATGACTCCANANGAGGAAGNGCTNNAGAGGAAAGGAAGTGANGGAAAATGAATTGAATGAAAAGAGGCTATTTTTTTTCTTCGTCAAGGACTCTNTTGGGGCGCAACTGCTCGAATAAAGCTAATGTAAGCCAATAAGGAAGAATGAATCCCATCAAAAATAACAACATCCAAAAGGCCATGCCTCCAATTAAAAGAAATAAAACTATACCGAAAGTGCTCATGTTCTGCTATTTTTGCTGTACGCTTAAGACAAAATTAAAAAATTAAAATAAATAATTCATTATAAAATGGAATATAGAATAGAAAAAGACACAATGGGTGAGGTTAAAGTGCCNTCTACCCGTTATTGGGGNGCCCAAACAGAGCGGTCACGCAATAATTTCAAAATTGGACCTTCAGCATCAATGCCCATAGAAATTGTTCATGCGTTTGCCTTTCTTAAAAAGGCAGCNGCCNATACCAATGCGGANCTAGGGGTCTTAGATCCTGCAAAAAAAGAGCTCATATCNAAGGTTTGTGACGAAATTATAAAAGGAGCGCATGATTCAGAATTTCCTTTAGTGGTTTGGCAGACGGGTTCTGGGACACAATCTAATATGAATTGTAATGAAGTTATTGCCAACAGGGGACATGTGCTTCAGGGAGGCGCACTGACAGATTCAGAAAAGGTTCTTAATCCAAATGATGATGTCAACAAAAGTCAATCTTCCAATGATACTTTCCCCACTGCCATGCACATCGCTTCTTATAAGCAGGTTAAGGAAATTACACTTCCTGGAATTAAAAACCTTCGGGAAACACTAAATAATAAGGGTCAGGAATTTAAGGATATTGTAAAAACCGGAAGAACTCACTTTATGGATGCGACGCCACTTACATTGGGACAAGAATTCAGTGGTTATGTTGCGCAGCTTGACCATGCTGAAAGGGCGATCAATAATGCCTTGGTTGCTATTTCAGAACTCGCTTTAGGAGGAACAGCAGTAGGAACAGGATTAAATACACCTAAAGGATATGATGTTTTGGTTGCAAATAAGATCGCTTCATTTACAGGGCTTCCTTTTGTCACCGCCCCAAATAAGTTTGAGGCTTTAGCTGCACACGATGCCATGGTAGAGCTTTCATCAGCGCTCAAAAGAGCTGCAGTATCTCTAATGAAAATAGGGAATGATATACGAATGCTTTCCTCAGGTCCAAGGTGCGGTATAGGAGAGCTGATTATACCAGACAATGAGCCTGGGTCTTCTATTATGCCTGGAAAAGTTAATCCGACCCAGCCCGAGGCGCTTACAATGGTTTGTGCGCAGGTTATTGGAAATGATGTTGCCGTTTCAGTTGCCGGATCTAATGGTCATTTTGAGCTAAATGTATTTAAACCAGTTATGGCTAAAAACGTTCTAGAATCTGCAAGACTTATTGGTGATGCCTGCCAATCTTTTACTGAAAATTGTGTTGCAGGAATTAGGGCAAATGAGCCGGTAGTCAAAAAACACCTCGAAAATTCTTTGATGCTTGTTACGGCTTTGAATACAAAGATTGGCTACTATAAGGCGGCTGAAATTGCAAAGTATGCCCATAAAAATGGTACGACCCTCAAAGAGGCAGCGATTACTTTAGGACATGTGTCTGAAGCCGATTACGACGCCATTGTCGACCCTTCAAAGATGATAGGACACTAAGCGACGAATTTTATACCGAGAGGATTTTGTACGTACTGAATGTAGTAGGCCAAAACTTCTCGGGCATAGGAGCGCAGGTAAGGGATATAATGCACAAGTGATTCTTGGCTGACCCAAATGCACTTTTCTATACCTTCTTCTTTTTGTGGCTTGAGCTTTTGCTTTGATCCTTTATAATTAACCAGGTACCACTTTGTATTTACTTTCTTTTGCTTCAGTAAGTGCGCTGTCTTTTTAAGTGGTTGCTGCAAAGAAAGCTTCTCGAGTTCTAGGCCGGTTTCCTCTGAAGTCTCTCTCAAGGCACCCGTTTTTTTCTTTTCGTTTTTTTCAACTTTACCCTTGGGAAAATCCCATTTTCCTTTTCGGTAAATCAGCAATAATTCTTTTTTTTGATTGATCACTAAAGATCCTGCGCGCATTTGCATAAGCTAAGTTTTGAACTTCAATGTAGGTGTTCGTTCCCTTCAATTTTTGGGATATAGAGTATAGTTTCAACAGTCGGATGTTAAAACAGCGATAGTTCTTTTGCCCTTAGAGCTATGCGATTGTCTTGTTCAGTAAGGTTTGCGTTGGAAAAGCAAAGTCGAGACCTGCAGCGTTAAAGCGTTTTAGTACTTCTTTACAAATTGTGTTTTGAGAGTCCAACCAATGTGCATCAGGTTTTACATAGTACACAAAAAGGATACCCAATGAAAAGTCCCCGAAATCTTTGAACCCAGCAGAGCAATCACTTTCTAGAATCATTGAATGATCTGCTACGATCTGTCTAAGAATATCAACTCCTTTTTGCATTCCAGCTTCGTCCGTATCATATGTTAGACCAAGATTTAAAACTATTTTTAGAGAAGGTTGAGAGGTTACATTAACGACGCTATTATCTGTGAAGGTGCTATTTGGAATGGTAACAATTCTTCCATCTAGGGTTCGGATGCGTGTACTTCTTAGACCAACTTCTTCAACTGTTCCATCATAACCTTGGATTTGAATCCTTTCTTTAACCTTGAACGGCTTATCTACAAAAATCATTATTCCTGCAAAAATGTTTTTTACAGAGTCTTGTGCTGCTAGCGCTAAGGCCAATCCACCAATACCGAGACCCGCAATCATCGCTGTAATATCGAAGCCAATGTTATCTAGGCCAATGATGACACCAAAAGTCCAGATGATACCTTTCACTGCCTTGGACAATACTGGTAGGATATAGTTATCTGCTCCTCCCTCTGTTTTTTCAACAAGTGGTAAAACAACTTCTGTTACCAGTGCATCAAATACTTTTGAGGCTGTTGATGTTAGTGTGAGCACTAGGGATACTGATGCTACACCTTCCAGGAAAGACAATAAGCCAGAGTTTGAAATGTTTAGATAATGAATAGCGACCCAATAACCAAAAATTAAAATTGAATATCTAATTGGTTTTTCTAGCTTCTCTATTAACACATCATCAAGGTTTGTTTTAGTTTTCGCCGTAAGCTTTTTGATAATGTTTGAGATAAACCAATAGACAACCTTGGTGGCTATAAATGTCCCTACAATGATTCCTAGGGCAATGGCCCAATCTTGAATTGAATTTCCTAAAATAATACGTTTCAAAAACCCCATGCTATATATTTTATTGTTTTCTAGTTAGTTATAAATAGTCGTTGCTCATTTTTAGCAGCGTTCAAAGATAAGTAGGATTCTGTTATTAATGGCCAATAAATCGCAAGCAAGTGAAATAGCTTAGCTTCTTTTTAGGACTCAAATGTTTCTTTAAGTGTTCCCATGTTTCCATT
>NYTQ01000092.1 GCA_002683585.1 Cryomorphaceae bacterium | reverse complement strand
TTCAGAAAATGCGTGACATGGCCATCAATATGATGCGTTCTATTGGTGAGTTTGCAGGAGGTTGTAATGTTCAGTTTGCTGTTTCTCCAGACGAAAAGGAAGATATTATTGCGATCGAAATCAATCCAAGAGTCAGCCGATCTTCAGCTTTGGCATCCAAAGCTACGGGTTATCCTATCGCCAAGATTGCATCTAAACTGGCCATAGGTTATTCATTAGACGAGCTGGATAATCAAATTACGAAAACAACATCAGCTCTTTTTGAGCCTACTTTAGATTATGTGATTGTAAAAATACCTCGGTGGAATTTCAATAAATTTCCTGGAACAAATAGAAAACTAGGTCTGCAGATGAAATCTGTGGGTGAGGTGATGGGAATTGGTAGATCATTTCAGGAGGCCCTTCAAAAGGCATGTCAATCACTAGAAATAAACCGAAATGGTTTGGGTGCAGATGGAAGAGAGCTAACGAATCAAAATGAAATACTCCATTCTCTTGAAAATGCAAGCTGGAATCGCTTATTTCATATTTATGATGCGATTAAACTAGGTATTCCATTCAAAACGATTGTGGAAAAAACAAAAATTGACATTTGGTTTTTAAAGCAAATTGAGGATTTAATTAAGCTAGAAGATAGAATTGAGAAATTCCATATCGAAAATCTACCAGATGAATTGTTTTTTGAAGCCAAACAAAAAGGGTATGCAGACCGCCAGATTGCACACCTATTGAGGTGTCTAGAGTCTGAGGTGCATGCAAAACGCAGTGCAATAGGATTGAATCGAGTCTATAAACTGGTTGATACCTGCGCAGCAGAATTCGCAGCTCAAACGCCTTACTATTACTCCACTTTTGAATTTGAAAATGAAAGCGTTGTCTCTGATAAGAAAAAGGTTGTCGTATTGGGTTCAGGTCCAAATAGAATTGGACAGGGAATAGAATTCGATTATTCATGCGTTCATGGAGTGCTTGCGGCAAAAGAATGCGGCTACGAGACGATTATGATCAATTGTAATCCTGAAACTGTCTCTACCGATTTTGATACCGCTGATAAGCTTTATTTTGAGCCTGTATTCTGGGAGCANATTTATGATATCATTCAGCACGAGAAACCTGAAGGAGTTATTGTTCAGCTTGGNGGNCAAACTGCATTAAAGCTTGCCGAAAAACTAAGCCGCTACGGCATAAAAGTGTTAGGAACTAGCTTCGATGCCCTAGATTTAGCTGAAGATAGGGGACGTTTTTCTAAGCTTCTTGAAGCCAATGAAATTCCTTTTCCTAAATATGGCGTTGTAGAGAGTGCTGAGCAAGCTTTGGAGCTGTCAGATGATTTAGGTTTTCCACTACTTGTTAGACCATCTTATGTTTTGGGAGGTCAAAAAATGAAGATTGTCATCAACAAAGAAGAGCTCGAGCATCATGTGGTTGATATTCTCAATGAGATGGGCAATAATCAAATTCTTTTAGATCACTTTTTAGGTGGAGCGATTGAGGCCGAAGCAGATGCGATTTGTGATGGAGAAGATGTTTATATTATCGGTATTATGCAGCATATTGAACCTGCAGGAATACATTCAGGAGACTCATATGCTGTTCTACCTCCATATAATTTAGGTGATTTTGTAATGACTCAAATTGAAGATATTACGAAAAAAATCGCCATAGAACTCCGNACTGTAGGACTCATAAACATACAGTTTGCNATTAAGGATGATAAGGTTTACGTTATTGAGGCGAATCCCCGTGCCTCTAGAACAGTTCCTTTTATTGCTAAAGCATATGACGAGCCATATGTAAATTATGCAGCTAAGGTCATGCTAGGTGAAAAGAAGGTAAAAGACTTTAATTTTACCCCTCGCAAAAAGGGGTATGCCATTAAAATACCTGTATTCTCTTATGAGAAGTTTCCAGATGTAAAAAAAGAGCTAGGTCCTGAGATGAAATCAACTGGAGAAGCGATCCGATTTATTGANAATTTAAAAGATCCATTCTTTAGAAAAGTATATTCAGAGCGAAATATGCATTTGTCACGTTAATGACCACNTCTTCTTATCAACCCATTCGGGCTTTTTTTATATTTGTATTATGTCGAGTATAGAAAAGATTNTTGCACCTGTGAAATCTGAAATGAGTTCCTTTGAAACCTATTTCAAATCAGCTCTGGAATCTAAAGTTCCACTGCTCGACAAGGTTACCCAATATGTTGTAAAGAGAAAAGGAAAGCAAATGCGTCCTTTATTTGTTTTCTTGTCTTGTAAATTATTCGGCGAAGCCAATGATACCACATTTCATGCAGCATCCCTGGTGGAATTATTGCATACCGCTACGCTCGTTCACGATGATGTAGTNGATGATGCGAATGAACGAAGAGGTTTTTTTTCTGTTAATGCGTTATGGAAAAATAAAATAGCTGTGCTCGTTGGAGATTATATGCTTTCGAAAATCCTATTGCTTTCCATTGAAAAGGAGAATATTGATTTATTAGAGGTTGTTGCNCGTTCCGTAAAAGAAATGAGTGAAGGAGAGCTTTTACAAATCGAAAAAGCCAGGTCTTTAGATATTACTGAAGACATTTATTTTGAGGTCATCAAAATGAAAACAGCATCTCTTATTTCTACCTGTTGTGAAGCGGGAGCAATTAGTGTTGGTGCAGATAAACACCGAGAAAAAATGCGNGATTTTGGTGAAAAAGTAGGCATTGCTTTTCAAATTAAAGATGATATTTTTGACTATGGAACCCCTAATAACATTGGGAAACCAACAGGAATTGACATTAGAGAACAAAAAATGACGCTCCCTTTGATTTATGCACTNGATCATTCTCCTCCTCATATCAAGGCGGAGCTAAAAAACATCGTCAAAAATCAAAATGAAAATAGTGCAAAAATTAAGCGTGCAACCGATATCGTTTTAGAATTTGGAGGTATAGATTATGCNTATAAAATGATGCAGGAATATGCGAGAGATGCGATTTCGATTCTTGATGATTTTCCTGATAGTGATGCAAAGGATTCTTTAAAATCCTTGGTTGATTACACAATGAATAGAGAGAAATAAAATGAAATTAAGCTTCACTTTTTTGTTGGTCGGATTTGTTTTGGGTTGCGCTGGAAACGAGGCTACTGAAAACGCTTCATCTTTGCCCGTCATCAAAGAAGAGGCTTTAGTTGATTCCCTTAATGGTCAGTACAAAGAGTGGTATGCTGGAAGACATCAGTTGAAATACATTGGTGGTCAAGATGCTGATGGTAGACGCCATGGAAGGTGGACACACTATTTAGAATCAGGTGTTGAAAAGTCCATGACAACATATACACACGGTCTTCGTGAAGGATTTTCTATTGTAAAGTATGANAATGGAATGATCTTTTACCGTGGAGAATGGCACAAGGATGAAAAAGTGGGTCTGTGGACAACGTATAGTCCAACTGGAGATATGGTCTCAGAAATTAATTACTCGAATCCATGAGCAAGATTCCGCCACATATCGTAGATGAAATTATGCAAACAGCTCTTGTCGAAGAGGTTATTGGTGATTTTGTGCAGCTGAAAAGGGCGGGTTCAAACCTAAAAGGCTTAAGTCCTTTTACAGATGAAAAAACACCTTCATTTGTCGTTTCGCCTGCAAAACAGATTTTTAAATGTTTTTCTACAGGAATAGGCGGGACCGTTGTTACTTTTTTAATGGAAAAAGAGCATTTCACTTATCCTGAAGCTTTGCGGTGGCTTGCAGATAAATATGGTATTAATATCCCTGCACCCAGAGAGCAAACCAAAGAGGAATTAGAGCAAATCTCAGAGAAAGAGAGTCTATTTGTNATCAATGATTTTGCCAACCAGCATTTTCAAAATAATATTCAATCAAATAAGGAAGGAAAAGCAATCGGTCTTTCTTATTTTTTGGAAAGAGGATTTACCCAAGACACTATTGATCAATTTCAATTGGGTTATTGCTTGGATGTCAGCGACGATTTCACAAAAGCCGCGCTTAAAAAAGGGTATAAGCTTGAATATCTGACAAAAGTGGGTTTAACGAAACAAAAAGCAGACTATACTTTTGATTTTTACCGTGGTCGTGTGCTTTTTCCAATTCACAGTATTTCAGGGCGCGTTCTTGGATTTGGTGGACGAACCTTAAAAAATGACAAGAAGGTTGCGAAATATTATAATTCTCCTGAAAGTCCAATATATAATAAAAGTGAAATTTTATATGGCTTATATTTTTCTAAAGGAGCCATTATTAAATACGATGAATGCTTGCTTTGCGAGGGATATACGGATGTGATTTCTATGTTCCAATCTGGCGTTGAAAATGTTGTTGCCTCATCAGGAACTTCTTTGACAAGAGAACAAATCCGCTTAGTTAAAAGATACACAAAGAATTTAACCATTTTATATGATGGAGATGCTGCGGGGATAAAGGCATCATTTAGAGGTATTGATCTAATTCTTGAGGAAGGATTAAATGTTCAGGTAGTGCTGTTCCCGGACGGTGAGGACCCNGACTCTTTTGCTAAAAATCATTCNCTGACTGAAATTCAGGAGATGATTTCTTCAAACAAGCAGGATTTCATTTCTTTTAAAGCCTCGGTATTAATTGATGGCTCAGAAAATGATCCNATTCAAAGATCTAAATTGATTAGAGAGGTGGTTCAGTCCGTTGCTTTGATTCCTGATCAAATCACACGAAGTGTCTATGTTCAAGAGATAGCGAAGAAATTTGAAATCAATGAAAAGACAATATCTAATGAGCTGATAAAGCTATTAAGGGCCCGGTTGACTAAAGAACAACAGGGAACTCGTGTATTTCAAAGTCCTGAGGGTCAACCACAGCAACAACGACCTATACAGGAAGAAGTAGCTCACAAGAAACAACCTCCTGCCTTTGAATATGAGCTAGATTTAATCAGATTAATGCTTCTTTTTGGGACAAGGGAAATTGTTATCGCTGATGAATCTGAAGAAAAGCAGGCGACAAGTGTTATTGAGCTGATTTATGATGAGCTTATTCAAGACGATTTAATATTTGAGAATCCATTATGTAAAATGATTTTCGAGGAATTTGAGCGGAACCTAAAAAATAAGATTCTGTTGTCAACTTCATATTTCAAAAATTTAGAAAATCAAAAAATTGTATCTTTCGTTTCACATCTGCAAAGCAGCGATATTGAGTTGAGCTACAATTGGGTAGATAAATACAACATTGTCACCAAATCAGAGGGAGACGATATTTATAAATCTGTTATGAATTCTATTTACAACTTTAAATACCATAAAGTTGATGAGGTGATTTTAAACATTAAAAGTAGAATTAAATCTAGCTCCGGCAAAAATGAAGATATGCTTGACCTTTTGGCAGAACAGATGAGCTATGAGAAAATTAAAAAAAGCCTTTCCGATAAGCTGGGAAGAATAATTATAAAGTAATGAGCGAGATACTATTTAATATTGGGCCTTTTGATGTGAATATTTGGAACATTCTTGTTTTAGTTTTGATATTTTATCTTGCTTTTAAAGGNAAAAAAGAGGCCGGTAAGCTCATTGATAAGTATTTAGCAAAAGCTGAAATCAATATTAAAGGGAAGAAGCTGGCGCGCTTAAAGCTGATCAGTCAAAGTGTTTATTTTTTAGCATTTTATATTTGTATTATAAGTCTGAGAGTTAATAATCCGACTGTAGGTTTTGAGGATTTATTGAACTATCCNATCATCAAGNTCGCTACATTTAAATTNTCGTTTTACCATATTTTAGTCATACTCACGGTACTTTTTTCAGCNCGTATATCCGTGTTTTTNACGCGCCTNTANATTGTTAAAAAATTAAGGGAAAATCCAAGCCATGATGAAGGAAATGAATACATATATACGCAATTGGCAAAGTATGTCATTTATGTTTTTGCTTTTCTTTTCTGCTTTCGTGCTTTAAATGTCCCGCTAACGAATCTTTTTATTGGATCAACTGCAGTACTTGTTGGTATTGGATTAGGTCTTCAGGACGCATTTAGAGATTTAATTGCTGGCTTTATTTTACTTCTTGAGGGAAATATTAAAGTCGGAGATGTCGTCAAGATTTCTTCAACATCACAAGAAGAAGATTTGGTAGTTCGCATTAAAAAAATCAACATTCGAACTACTCAAATTCAAACTTGGGAAGGGAATGTATTAGTCATCCCAAACACGATCTTGACACGAGATAAGGTCGAAAATTGGAGCCACGGATCAAAACTCACCCGTTTTATCATTAATGTCACGGTTGCCTATGGTTCAAATACAGAGCTTGTGAAAGATTTATTGAAAGAGGCAGCAAATGGGCATCCAAAGGTAAAAAAGACACATCAGGTTATCGTACGCCTTGCTGATTTTGGTGACAATGGATTGCATATGGAACTTATATTTTGGGCAGATCAGCACTGGGATGTTAAGACCTATAAATCAGAAATTCGGTTTGAAATAGATCGTTTATTTAGAAAGCACAACATCCGCATCCCTTTTCCCCAACGTACGCTTCATATGCCTACTCAAGATTAAGACAGGCATTCCTTATACGCCTGAATTGCTTTTTCAATTCCTATGTATAGTGCATCTGACACGATGGCATGACCTATTGACACTTCTGAAAGGTATTTTACTTGGTTTTTAAAAAAGGTCAGATTATTAAGATTTAAATCATGTCCTGCATTGATTCTTAATCCTAACTTATGTGCAATTTCTGCAGCATGTACATATTTCTTTACTGCCATATCACGGTCTTTTTCAAAATCCTGAGCGAATGGACCGGTGTAAAATTCAATGGCATCTGTGTTGATCATACGGGCTAAATGCATGCTATCTTTGTCTGCATTAACAAAAATAGATGACCTAATACCTAATTCCTTCAGTGTATCTATTGTACTGATTAATAAGTCCTTATTCTTTTCTATATCCCAACCGTTATCGGAGGTGAGCACGCCCGGTGCATCTGGCACGAGTGTAGCTTGTTTTGGCCGTACTTCTTTCACGAGATGCATAAAACGTTCATCGGGATATCCTTCGATGTTAAATTCAGTTTGAACTATAGGCGCCAAGTCATATACATCTTTTGTTGTTATATGTCTCTCATCTGGTCTTGGATGAATGGTTATTCCATCGGCGCCAAATTCCTCGCAATCCTTCGCAAATTGAACTAGATTAGGCAAATCCGCTCCTCTCGCATTTCGAAGGGTAGCTATTTTGTTGATATTGACACTTAAATTAACCATGGCACTAATTTTGGAGTGGTAAATTTACAAACTCTTAAATGATTTTACTACTTTGGACACAAGCATGAATGCAATTGATTTAATAACATATGATATCCCTCCTTTGGTTCACTCTGACTCAGGTGANAAAGCCATGAATTGGATGGATGAATTTAAGGTTTCGCATCTCCCTGTCTTAAAAAACGGGAATTATGTAGGGTTGGTTTCTGAAACAGATATACTNGACAAACTNGACTTCGATCGAACGTTGGATGAGCTGTTTCAGCANTTGCCNAGGCCTTATGTGAAATCAGATGCCCATTTATTTGAGATTCTTTCAAAAATATCGGANTTCAAGATTAGCGTTATGCCAATATTGGACCATGAAGAGAAGTATCTTGGATGTACCAATATTTTTGAACTAATGACAACAATTGCGAATACGGCAAGTATAAAAGATAAAGGCGGTATTTTAGTGTTAGAGGTAAGTCAATCTGATTATTCNATGTCACAAATAGGGCAAATTGTCGAAAGTAATAACGCAAAGATTTTAAGCTCAACGATTCTTTCCAACCCCACATCAACTAATCTTGATGTAACTTTGAAGATAAATCAGGAAGATTTAACCGCCATTATTAGAACATTTGAACGTTATGACTATGTGGTTAAGGCAGAATATCAAAATGGNATGGGTTCAGATGACCTTAAATGGCGTTATGATGCTTTAATGAATTATTTGAAATATTAAATATGCGAGTTGCAATTTACGGACGCAAAATAACCAAGCAGACCTTATCAGCGTTTAATGAGGTTTTAGAAACGATATGCTCATTTGGGTGGTCTATTCTTTTAGAGGAAGATCTTTCAAAGTCATTGATGCAAAAGACCTCCGTTACCTTTTCGTTTAAAACTTTTGCTTCGCATTTAGACCTTTCATCAGATGTTGATATGATGATTAGTGTTGGTGGTGATGGAACTTTTTTAAAATCGGTAGAGTACATACGAGACTCTAAAATTCCTATTCTCGGAATAAATGCTGGAAGGTTAGGGTTTTTAGCCAATGTTTCCAGGGAGCATATTCAGGAAGCCCTAGGTTTAGTTAAGGATAAGAAATATATTTTTCAGAAACGATCTTTACTCACAGTTAGTGTAGACGGTCTTCAAGGGGAAAAGGATTTTTTTGCGATGAATGAGCTAGCAATCCATAAAAAGGATACATCTTCAATGATTAATCTTAATGTATTATTGGATGGTAATTTTCTCAATACTTATTGGTCTGATGGATTGATTATCTCAACTCCTACNGGTTCTACAGCCTATAATTTGAGCTGTGGAGGACCAATTGTAACGCCCGGCTGTCAGGTGCATATTTTGACACCAATTGCACCTCATAATTTAAATGTAAGACCTATGGTAATTCCAGATCATATGCCCATAACTCTGAATGTGGAGGGAAGGGGAAGGTCCTACTTGATGAGTATTGACGGAAAATCTCATAGCATAAAGCAAGGGCAGGAAATTTTGGTTAAAAAAGCTGATTTCATGATCAATGTGATTAAATTTGAGAACAACAACTTTTTAGATACAATTAGAAATAAGATGCATTGGGGCATCGATAAAAGAAATTAAACAATTATGAGAATCTCCGCAATTTTGCTTTGTTTGGCTATCGTGCCAACGAGCTTNAGTCAAAATAAATTAAAAAACGAAGTAGATAGTGTATCATACCTAATAGGTCAGACAATTGCTAGCAATGTTTTACGAGACCTTAGTGAAGCAAATAAAGAGCTTGTCGTTAAGGGTTTGAGTGATGCACTTAATGCTAAAGAACCTCTGTGCACTGATCCCGGAAATGTTATTCTAGGTGCTTATTTCAATAAAAAAAATCAATTAAAAGCANAGCAAGCAGAAAAAGAAAATCTTGTTTTCAAGATTGAAGGTGAAAAATTTTTAGAAGAAAATAAAAAGAATAAAGAGATTCAAGTAACAGCCTCAGGACTCCAGTATAAGGTCCTTAGAGAAGGAAGTGGTGAAAAACCTTCTGCAAGCTCCAAGGTTAAGGTGCACTATTTAGGGACGACGCCCAAAGGAGAGAAGTTTGATAGCTCATATGACCGAGGAGAACCCATTGAGTTTGGTCTAAATCAAGTAATACCAGGGTGGACAGAGGGACTTCAGCTAATGTCGAAAGGGNCAAAGTTTCAATTTTTTATTCCGCAAGAGCTAGCATATGGAGCGAATCCGCAACCAGGAAGTGTCATTAAGCCATATATGCCNTTGGTATTTGAAGTCGAACTTATTGATTTCTCAAACTAATTATCTCTAATACTTATTGAAATGAAAAATACAATTTATAGTCTTGCAATTATATTTTGCGCTNCTTTTGCGTTTGGTCAAAGTGATAACCTATCTGATGGAATGTATGCTGAATTTCAAACAGAGAAAGGGACTATTTTATGCCAGCTTGAATTTGAAAAAACGCCGATGACCGTTGGCAATTTTGTGGGGCTTGCAGAAGGAAAATTTTCTACAGACGAAACCANAATTTCAAAGCCATATTACAACGGCTTGAAATTCCATAGAGTAATTGCAGACTTCATGATACAAGGAGGATGTCCTTTGGGAAATGGAACGGGAGATCCAGGGTATAAATTTTATGATGAAATCGTTGAAGATTTAATGCATAGTGGACCGGGTATTTTGTCTATGGCAAATTCTGGCCCAAGTACCAATGGTAGTCAGTTTTTCATCACTCACAAAGCGACCCCTTGGCTAGATGGAAAGCACACTGTATTTGGTCACGTTATAAGTGGAATGGAAGTCGTTAATAAAATCGAGAAAGACGATNNCTTAAACAAAGTTTCCATTATAAGGAAAGGTGAAGCCGCAAATTCCTTTGATGCGATGAAAGCTTTTCATTCTATTTATGATCCTATCAAAGAGTCCGAATTAAAAAGAGCAAAGGAGCTAAAGCTTGTCGCTGAAATGTCTGAGGANGAATATAGCAAGTATATGTACAAACAAGTAAAGAAGAAGTACAAGAAAGCGAAGCTTACAAAATCTGGTTTAGTCTATGTACGCCAAAAGAAGGGAAAGAGGAAGCCAAAACTAGAGGAAGGAATGCAGGTTCAGTTACATTACACAGGTACGTTTAGAGCAGATGGCAAAAAATTTGATTCTTCGTTGGACAGAAATCAGGTCTTTAAATTTAATTACAAAACCCAGAAGATGATTGCTGGTTTTGAAGAAGGAATTACGCTCATTGGAAAGGGTGGAGAGATTAAAGTGATTATTCCGTATTATCAGGCTTATGGAAAAGCTGGTCGAAAAGGTGCGATCCCNCCATATTCGGATTTGGTTTTTGACATTCAGTTGATTGATTTCAAAAAGGTNAAGNCCGGTNTGTCTGGGCACGAAGGTCANGGACATGANCATGACGGTCATGATCACGAGCATTAAGCCTAGTTCGTAAATACGTATTGAATAATATTTGCACCCATTTGAAGTGCTTCTTCCCGTTTATCGAATGGATCATTGTGCACATTTGCATCTTCCCATCCATCACTTAAATCTGATTCAAATGTATATAAACAGACCATTCTTCCATCTAAAAAAATACCAAATGCTTGGGCTGGATTGCCATCATGTTCATGTATTTTCGGCAATCCGTTAAAATTAAAATTTTGGTGAAAAATTGGATGGTTTGCAGGNATCTCAATCAATTCTAATTCGGGGAATATTTTTTTCAGTTCAACACGAATAAATTGGTCCATTCCATAGTTGTCGTCGATATGCATAAATCCACCAGCATCAAAATACATACGTAAATTCCGTGCCTCTATGGGTGAGAAAACTACATTTCCATGCCCTGTCATATGCACAAATGGAAAATCAAAAAGGTCTTTACTACCCGCTTCAACATAGGGTACCTCTTCTGTATCTAGTTCTGTTTTTAATGTTGCGTTACAAAATTCTATAAGATTTGGAAGTGCGGTAGGGTTGGCATAATAATCTCCTCCTCCATTATATTTAAGTACGGCAAGAGAGATCTTATTCTGTGACAACAGGAAAGCCGAATGAAACAAAATAAATAAAAAAGGTATCGATTTCATGATTTTAAAAATACGCATTACGAGGTGAAGTAAAGTAAAAAAATAGCGATTAACGCTGCTAGAATTCCTATCATCTTTCGTTTACTTAGTGCTTCTTTAAAGANGATAAACCCAATAATTACAGAGAGTAAAACAACTGAAACGTTAACNACAGCCAAGATACTAGAGTCTTGCCAGGTCAATGATTGATAGGATNCTAAAAGAAAATAAATAGAATAATAATTGGGTATACCNAAAAGGAATCCAGCAAGCAAGTTTTTGGCTTTAACGGTTTGAGCTTTGCCCCGAAAGCTTTGAATGATATGAACAATAACGCCTATAGTACCTGCCGCAGCAAAACCATAGGCTGTGAATATTGAGGACGAAATATGGCTAAGTACATGATTTTGGGCATAATTTAAATTTAGGTCTAAAAGACCGCTTCCGATGAAAAGAACAATCAGCATATAAGCTGCATTACTTTTGTTGCTCTTTGATCCAGACGAAGCAATTAAAAATACACCAATTAGCGCACAAAATATCCCGACGAGCTTAGGACTTGATACCGCCTCATTGTATATAAAAATCATCCCAAGCATAGATACAGCCATACTCATTTTAACAGCAACTGACGTCGCCGCGATTCCGTTTTTTTGAGCACTNATGGCCATCATAATGAATAATGTTATNAACAAAATTGCAGATAANGCAACAAATGGCAGCCATTCTAAATGATTAAAAGATTCTGCTCTGACTTCATTGACGTGCACCAATATTCCACATAAAAACGCTGTAAAATAATTTGCCACGATGGCCTGAAATGTTCCAATATTGAATCTTTCAAATATTCTAAAGATTACNAAGATGAATGTAGAACAAGCAACAGTTCCGATCAGTGCAATCATTTTCGCTTGTAATAGTGAATCATATCTTTCCCAAAGGGAATAGATTTAATAGGTACTTTGTTTATAATNGGAGCTTTATATCCCTCTTTAAAATANTTTTGACCAACAACAACCCTTGCTTCGTCCCATACATTATCGATGATGAAGTATTGTAATGTTCGACTACCTCCTTCCACAAAAACGGATTGAATACCTCTCTTATGAAGCTCTTCGAGGATGTTTTTTGTGCTCGTCTCGTTTATTTTAACCCATTCGATATTNTTTTCTTTCTTGTCTTTTATTCTGTTAAATACGATGGTAGGNGCATCTTTTGAATANACATTTAACGCTCCACTTATTTGAAGCTGGCTATCNATCACTAATCGTATTGGATTTATACCTCCATAGTCCCTTACTGTTAATGATGGGTTGTCGTTTGTAATTGTATTTCTTCCAACCAAAATGCTCTGTTCTTCACTTCNCCACTTGTGCACAAGGGTTTTAGTTTCAGGTTCTGAAATCCAATTGATTTTTTGNGTCTCATCCTCGCGNNTNCGGTCTAAAAAACCGTCTAAGGTTTGGGCCCATTTTAAAATTACATAAGGGCGTTGTTTTTCATGAAAGGTAAAAAAACGTTTGTTGAGCTCGAGACATTGTTCCTGTAATATTCCTTCCTCTACTTGAACACCGCCGTTTTTGAGCTTTTCAATTCCTTTACCACCCACTATGGGGTTTGTGTCTTTTGTTCCAATAACTACTTTTTTAATCCCTTTCTTAATAATCAGCTCTGCACAGGGTGGTGTTTTTCCGGTATGAGCGCAAGGTTCTAGCGAAACATAAAGGGTTGCTTTCTTCAGAAGGCTTTTATCGGTGACATTATTTATGGCATTTACTTCTGCATGTGCCTCACCATAACGCTCGTGATAACCCTCACCAATGATTTTATCTTCCACAACTAGAACACAACCTACCATTGGATTCGGGGCTACTGCCCGAATTCCTTTTTTGGCTAGATCTATGCATCTTTGCATGTAAATTTCGTCGGTCATAAACTATTTGTTTCCTCCTCAAAATTAACAAAAGACATCCGCATAAACCTTAAAGCTTTAAGTTAATCCGATTTGTATGTTGAAAGTTGTTGTGTAATCTGGAAACGGGGAACATATAATTAATTCTGATACTCAATATTTCCTTTATTGTCATACCAAATTGCTTCAATTCGGTCTCCCTTTTTATACAGTTCGTAGCTTTTTATTTTTCCATCAATAAAATAGGTAGTGTACTCACCATCATAGTCACCATTGGTGAAATATCCATGTTCCCAAACTACTCCGTCGTGATAAAATTCAAAGAATTCTCCATTTTTCTTACCTTCATTATAGGAGCATTTTACAGAAATCTGGCCATTTTTGTAATATTCTCGGTAATCTCCGTGTAATTCTGAATTCTGGTAGTTCTCCTCTTCTTTGATTTGGCCGTTGACATAATAAGTCATCTTTTTAGATACAAATTCATAGCTTCCTGAGCCTGCGTACGTAACCACTAATTTTTTTTCTCCTGTGCTATAGCGTTCAATGATCTCCTCCCGTTTTTCAGAGATAGGATCCATGACCGTACTTTCATTTCTTTTAAGTAAGGCTATTTCCGCTTTAAGAGCAATGATTTCTTTTTCAGCTTCAGTATTGGTGCAGCTCGAGTTCGTAAGCATTAGTAATGCAAAACATATGATGGTCAGTTTTTTAGGCGTTTTCATAGTTGCTATTTTCGATATAAAGTTGTCAAGACAAGATAATTGAATAACTGTAATTATAAGATGAGCTTTAGTGCTAAAAGTTGCCTCTGGGGCGGCAAAAAGCAAAAAGCTCAGTAAAGTTGATACTTACTGAGCTTTTCTAATCCCACAGCCATATGGGCTTGCGGTCTGGACGGGACTCGAACCCGCGACCCCCTGCGTGACAGGCAGGTATTCTAACCAACTGAACTACCAGACCATTTTTTTAATCTTTCAATCTCTGACAACAGTCAGATTCAAAAATGTTCGTTCCAAAAAGGAGATACAAAAGTAAACTTATTTTTTCGAATGTAAAACACTTTTTACAAAATCATTTGTAACAATTTCACTAAATTGGATTCAAATCATAGATCATGATGAATATGCTTCATTTATTGTGTTTTGTATTCGTACCTATTACTTCTGTTTTGGGTCAGGAAATACCTGTACTGAATAATGAAGATGCTGACATTAGGCCATTGGATAAGCTCAATACAAATTTCAGAGAATGTAATCTTTCTATTATGCCAAATGGTAAAGAGCTTTATTTTATGTCGACAAGAAAAAAGCCTTTCAATAGCTCTTTTGGTGATGGAGACATCTACAAGGCCATATATAAAGATTCAGCTTGGTTGGCCCCAGAGTATGTGACTCAAATCAATACTGCAAATGGTGAGGATGAGCCATCAGTTTCGTATGACGGTGAAAAAATTTATTTCCAAAGCTGGCTGAATTACTGGGAATCCTCTGGAGGCCCATATTATGAGGCTGAAATAGCCAATGGCAAACTAAAAAACATAAAGGGATTAGGGGGAGGTATTAATCAGTTCTTCAGAAAACACTATCGAATCAATAGGCGATATGCCACTGACGGTATGGCGGTCTCACCGAACGGAAAGCTCTTTATTGTAGCCTGTGGTCCTGACTATAACGGTAACATGGATCTTTATTTTAGTATTAAAAAGAAAGGGGTTTGGACCTTTCTGAAGCCCTTAGGCGTAAGCACAAGTGGAGATGAACGCTCTGTATATATTGCTGCTGATAATAAAACTATTTACTTTTCTTCTGATGGATATGGTGGATTTGGCAAGCTAGATATTTTAAAGACCAAATGGAACGGAATAAATACAGGGGAACCCGTAAATATTGGAAAACCTTTTAATACCTCAAAAAACGATATGGGTTTCGTAATCTCAGGAAGGGGTGAAGCTGCATATTTCATAAGAGATTTAGATATTTATTACGCAGATTTAAATAAAACACAAGCTTCTTTAAAGCCTGAACCGAGTGTCTTAGTCTTTGGTAAAATTTCGCTTAATGATCAACCAGATCAAAAAACTGTTCGAATCATGTCAAAGGGTATTTTAATGGGAGAGACATCTTCAGATGAATATGGGAGATATTCGATGACTATTCCCGCAAATTTTTCTAACGCAGAGGTCTTCGTTGATGGCAATGAGGTATATTATCAACCACAAAAAATAGCATCTAATTCCAATCTATACGAAGAGTTGCGGATTGATTTTGTAGCATACCACAAGCCTCAAGTTGAAAAGGATACTATTGCTGTTCCAAGTTCAGAGACGGATCATTTGAATACCACGATTTATTTCGAATTCGATCAGTTTGACATTCCTTTGGACGAATTTTTTAAATTGAAAAGCTTACTTCAGTCCATCAATCAAAGTTCAGTCATTTACATTGTTGGTCATACGGATCATATAGGTACGAATCAGTACAATCTTGATTTATCCAAAAAGAGAGCTATTGCCGTTCAGAACTATATTGCAGAATTTACGGGATTGAATAAAAATCAGTTTATTACGCGATTCAATGGTGAGCGTAATGTACTTAATACCGGTGTTAAGCCCGAAGATAGGTCAATCAACCGGAGGGTTAGTGTAAAAGTAATGAACCATTAATTCCTTAATATTTTACCATACTTTACGATACTTTCAATACGTTCCAAGGTCTTTTTCTCTCTGCATAGTTCCAAGAATGCTTTTCTTTCTAGATCCAATAGATACTGCTCTGACACCACCGTATTTTCTGATAAATCGCCTCCACACAAGACAAAACCCAATTTTTCGGAGATGACTCGGTCATGCTCGGACATGTAATTACCGGAAAGCATAGAGTTCGCCCCTACATATACGATACCCAATCCTTCCTGACCAACGACAGTGATGTTCTTTTCTCTCTTTGGCGGTACATATCCCTTATCAGACATTTCGAGGCATGCTGCTTTTGCACGAGCCAGCTGATGTGCTCTTGAAACAACAACTTCATCAATTCCTTCGCGCAGGTAGCCGTAATCAAATGCTTCATAAGCAGACATAGATACCTTTGCTTGACCAACCGTCAAGAACCGGTCTCTTAGTCGATTAATTTTAATATCTCCAGCGTGAAGTTCATCAGAGAGTCTCTTTGCAAACTCTTTTGTTCCGCCACCACCTGGAATTAGTCCTACACCAAATTCAACGAGGCCCATGTATAATTCTGCGTGTGCAACTACCTTGTCGGCATGCAACGAGATTTCGCAACCTCCACCGAGTGCCATGTTATGTGGGGCAACCACCACAGGAATGTTACAATATCTAATCCTCATGGTTGTGTCCTGAAATGCTTTAACGGCAAAGTTCAATTCATCATAGTCTTGGTCGGCGGCCATCATAAAGATCATTCCTACATTGGCTCCCGCAGAAAAGTTTTGCCCCGTATTGGATATGACAAGTCCCTTGTATTCACTTTCAGCAAGATCTATGGATTTTTGAATTCCTTGAAGAACTCCGCCTCCAATTGTATTCATTTTGGTATGGAATTCTAAATTTAAAATCCCCTCTCCAAGATGAACTAGCGTACAATCGGAGTTTCCCCATACTTTATTGTCTTCTCGAAGAGCATTTAAGTCAACAAGATCCTCCGTTCCAGGAATGACTTTATAGCTTTTGGTTGCCATATCAAAGAACATTTTCCGCCCATTTTCTGATTTGTAAAACGATGTCATTCCTGCAGCGCGCATTTCATCAATCGCCGAGCCCATTGTTTTATTGGCATCTTTAATAAATTTCACACCTTGCTCATAACCAAATAAATCCCAAGACTCAAAAGGGCCTAATTCCCATCCGAAGCCAGCTTTCAATGCATCATCTATTTTGTAGAATTCATCAGAAATCTCTGGTATTCTATTCGAGACATAAGCCAGCAGTCCACCAAAAATTCTTCTGTAAAATTCACCTGCTTTATCCATTCCCATCACAAGCATTTTGGTCCGTTGTTTCAAGTCCTCTATAGGTTTAGCCATTTCCAAGGTTGGGAATTTTACTTTGTCAGGCTTTTTGTATTCTAAAGTCTCTAAATCGAGTGCTAGAATTGTTTTTTTACCATTCTCGTCTTTTTCTTTCTTGTAAAACCCCTGTCCTGATTTTGATCCAAGCCAATTATTTTCAACCATTTTCGAGATATATCCAGGAAGCTCAAATAGCTCTTTTTCTTCGTCATCGGGACAATTTTGTTTCAAACCGTTGGCAACATGCACTAAGGTGTCTAGCCCGACAACATCACAAGTTCGAAAGGTCGCTGATTTCGGTCTTCCTAATATAGGTCCTGATAATTTATCTACCTCACTCACTGAGAAGCCCATCTCTTTTACCGCATGGAATAGGGCCATTATAGAATAGACACCTACACGATTTGCTATAAAAGCCGGTGTGTCTTTACATAGAACAGTTTTCTTACCAAGAATTTTAGCGCCATAATCCATGAGAAAGTCTACTACGCTTTCATCTGTTTTTGGTGTAGGGATAATCTCAAGTAATTGCAGATATCTCGGAGGATTGAAAAAGTGAGTGCCACAAAAGTGTTTTTGAAAATCCTCGCTACGTCCATCCAGCATCATATTGATAGGTATGCCAGAGGTATTCGATGAAATTAAGGTTCCTTCTTTTCTGTGAAGCTCAACTTTCTCGAACAGCTGCTGTTTGATATCAAGTCGTTCAATAATCACCTCAATGACCCAATCACAGTCTTTGATTTTGTGTAAATCATCATCGAAATTACCAGTCTCAATGCGCGAAGCAAAAGATTTTAGGTAAATAGGAGAGGGGTTAGATTTTAAAGCGAATTGCAGGGATTGATTGACGATCCTATTTTTAACGGCAGGAGACTCCAAGCTTAATCCTTTTTTTGTTTCTGGCGCATCTAGCTCTTTTGGTGCAATATCAAGTAATAAAACTTCACATCCCACATTGGCGAAGTGACATGCAATTCTTGATCCCATTACTCCTGAACCTAGGACGGCTACTTTTCTAATAAATCTTTTCATAAACTAGGTATAATTTCTATTCGTTATTCTTTTTGTTTTCGACATCCTCAATTGCGAGATCCACAGCATTCATGACGTTCATGAATCCTTTAAGGTCTTTTTCCTTGAATTTAGAGGCGATCTTTTGGTTAAATTCTAAAAGAAAGTTTCGTACTAGCTTTCTTTTTTCTACTCCCTTTGTCGTAAGAAAGATATTTACTTTTCTTTTGTCACCCGAAAATTCCTTTCTTTCAATCAAACCACTTGTTTCCATATTGTTCAATGTTCTGGATAGTGACGTGGGTTCCATCCCCATTTTAGGTCCGAGTTGTGTGCTTGGCGTTCCCTTTTTTTCAACAATCATGAGTATAAATCCAACGGACATAGTCATTCCCTCAGTACTCGCTGTGTTGTTATACATGCGAGAAACTCTATGCCAGGCGTGGCGCAACATAAAGTCTATTAATAAAGGTTGATTTTGCTCCATTAGGAGGCTAATTTAGTAAAAAAATATTATGCATGCATAATATTTTTTTACTAAATTAGCCTCCTAATGGAGCAAAATCAACC
>NYTQ01000091.1 GCA_002683585.1 Cryomorphaceae bacterium | reverse complement strand
GGTGCAGACTCATAAGCTTTCATTTTCATTTGATTGGTGTACCAATCTGTACCCATAAGAGAAAGATTACACACACGAACATCTGTTCTGAATCCTTCAACTTCTTGCGCATACCACAGTGGAAATGTGTCATTGTCTCCATTCGTAAATATGATTCCATTTTTTTCGCAGGATGCCAGGTAGTTTTTAGCTAAATCTCGCGCGGTTGTTTTTCCATGACGATTGTGGTCATCCCAACCTTGGGATCCCATGATGAATGGAACAATGAAACCAATCAAAGCACCGGCAGTCAGCCGAACATTGGCATTTTGAAGTTTTATTTTGTTTTTAAGAAAATCGATTATTGCATATACACCAAAAGCAATCCACATGGCAAAGAAATAAAAGGAGCCCGCGTAGGCATAATCTCTTTCTCTCGGCTCGAATGGTTTTTGGTTCAAATAAATTAAGATTGCAAAACCTGTAAAAATGAAAGCAAGTGTCAATACGAATGCATCTTTTGGAGATTTTCGGTAATGAAACACTAGACCTATGAGTGCAAATAGTAGCGGAATGAAATAAAATTTATTATTGGATTTATTGTCCGTTGTATAGGATGGCGCATCAGCTTGACTTCCTAATCGAGCATCGTCAATGAATCCAATACCCGAGATCCAATTTCCCCTCATGTTGTCACCATGTCCTTGAATATCATTTTGTCTTCCAGCGAAGTTCCACATGAAATATCTGAAGTACATCCAATTAAATTGATAATTAAAAAAGTAGCTAAGGTTTTCTCCGAAGGTTGGGATTCTGTTATCGTCTGTTCCAATTTCACCATTCCCTTCGCTGTAGGGATTGTACCCGGACCAATATTTATAACCTGAAATATGGCGTGGTGTGCTCGAATACATTCTTGGGAAAAAAGTGGTTTGGCTAAAGGTAGGCGTTGCTCCTTTTCTGATGGAGGCATTGCTCTCAAAGTATTTCTCCACGACAGAAAGACCATCTGAACTTTCTTTTGTTACATAATCCTGGGCATCTTTTTCATTTACAAATGCCTTGATGTCTGACGTCCCATCTGTAACCACCCATCTCCTCAGGTAGTATGCTGAAAGGTCGTTCCACTCATTTTGCGGCGCCATTTCGGAATTCCAATACTGACCCTTTAGCAAAGGAGCGCTACCGTACTGCTCTCTTTTCAGATAGGAGTGAAGTGTGACTAAATTTTCAGGGTCATTTTCATCTAGGGGCGTATTTGCATTGGAACGAATAACAATTACGGCAAAAGAGCCATAGCCAATCAACAAAAATATAAGTCCCATCAAGGAGTTCGATAAAAGTGTATTTTTTTTCTTGTTGGCATTACGAACTGCCCATACGCAAGTCCCGATTAATAAGGCGAAAAATAGAACAGAACCGGAATAAAAGGGTAAGCCTAAGGTATTGACAAATGAAACCTCAAATTTAGAGGCAAGAGAAATTGTACCTGGAATAATTCCTTCCTGGATAAATCCAAGAACGACAATTGATAGCAGTCCGGCAAGGACAAAACCTTTTGGGGTAGTCTTCTTGACTCTGAAGTATATCACGTAACCTATTGCCGGGATAACAAGAATACCTAATAGGTGAACGCCAATGGCGAGACCAAGTAAAAACATAATGAGTAACAACCATTTATTTGGAGATTTACCATTTGAATACCCACTCTTTTCATATAAAGCCATTTCTTCATCCCATTTTAGGATGGCCCAAAAGATGACGGCGGTAAACAATGAGGCCATTGCATAAACCTCTCCTTCAACGGCAGAAAACCAAAAGGATTCTGAAAAAGTATATGCTAAAGATGCAATTGACGCAGAAATGAAAATGGCGATTTTATCTGAATCTTCGAGCTGCTCTTTTGATTGTAAAATTAATTTCTTGAGCAGGATAGTCAAGGACCAAAACATAAAGAGAATAGTAAAAGAGCTTGAGAATGCGGACAACGCATTGATGAAGTAAGCGACATTTTCTGGAGCTGCAAAGAAGGAAAAAAGTCGACCCAAGAGCATGTATAGCGGAGCACCTGGAGGGTGTCCAACTTCTAGCTTATAGGCGGCGGTGATGTATTCACCACAATCCCATAGGCTAGCCGTGTCTTCAATCGTAAGAAGGTATACAGTTGAAGCAATCGCAAAGACAACCCAACCCGTGATTTTATTGATGAAAGTATAATTCATGTCTGTTTTAATTCCTTTAATAGTAGCGCGAATTTAAGAATATTCGTTTGTACTTGTGCCTATTCTCGTCTCAAATAAAGGCTTAGGAGACATAATTTTTGTTAATCGCGCTGATTAAATTAAATTTAGTTGTTAAATTTGCACCGAAATTGTTTTAAATTTCACCTTTTGACCCATAGTGTAATTGGCAACACGTCTGTTTTTGGTACAGAAGAGTCTAGGTTCGAGCCCTAGTGGGTCAACTTCTAATAAGAGTGAATGTGTGAGCATTCACTCTTTTTATTTTACAAATTATTATGAGCGATAACGAAAAAAAGCACCTTGAAATTGATGCACTTGGAGAATTTGGCCTGATTGAAACGCTAACAAAAGAGGCAACATTGAAAAACCCTTCAAGTATTATTGGGGTTGGAGATGATGCTGCTGAAATAGAACTTTCATCCAAAGAATCCATGCTCGTTTCTTCTGATATGCTTGTAGAGGGTGTACATTTTAATCTTTCTTATGTACCGCTTAAGTCCTTAGGATTTAAAGCTGTTTCTGTCAATGTATCTGACATTTTTGCGATGAATGGAAAGCCGGAGCAATTGACAGTTTCCCTTGGTGTTTCAAGTAAATTCCCAGTGGAAGCGCTAGAAGAACTTTATAAGGGTATTCATGCAGCTTGCTCCTTTTACAACGTTGACCTTGTTGGAGGAGATACTGTTTCTTCCTCATCTGGATTGATTTTGTCAATTTCCGTTGTTGGCCGTGTTGCCAAGAAAAAAATAACATATCGAAAGGGCGCTAAAGAAAATGACCTTGTTGTGGTTACCGGAGATTTAGGTTCTTCATACCTAGGGCTTCAAATTTTGGAACGTGAAAAAGGGGTTTTTCTTGAAAACCCAGATATTCAGCCGAAACTCGAAGGCTACGATGACCTAATAAAGAAGCAGATTCAGCCTATTGCAAGGCAGGATGTAATTGATATGTTTGATGAGCTCGATTTGGTTCCGAGTGCAATGATTGATATCTCTGATGGATTGGCTTCTGAAGTACTTCATATCGCAAAATCTAGTGATTGCTCGGTATCTTTATATTCTGATAAATTGCCGATTACGGAGAAACTTATTGTTACTGCCGAAGAACTTAACCTTGATCCTTTTATGTGTGCAATGAATGGAGGTGAGGATTATGAGCTCTTATTTACAGTGAGCCAAAAAGATTACGATAAAATTAAAAATCACCCTAGTTTTTCGGTGATTGGTTTTGTTACTGATAAGTCTCAGGACAGCCTGCTTATTGATAAGAACAATAGTGCTGTACGTATCTCTGCTCAGGGNTGGAAACACTTCTAATCTATTCTTGGAAGCTGAATAAGNTCTTGGTGAATNATACAAATGACNAATTCACCAAAAACTTTTCTTTTTACTTTCTCCGCCTCTAAGCGAGTCCTGAAATCNCCTACTTTNAGGTTGAAGTGCGGNGCNTCAAACTCAACATAGGTAGCAATGAGGGGGTANAGCTTTAAAAACCNGTNTCTGGCTTCATCTATNACTTTTTTGTNCGAGTCAAAACAAATCTGAAGGCGATAACCTGTAATTTCNTCTATGCTTTTTTCNAAAGCNACGAGGTTTTGAATTCTCGAATCAGCAAGAANATCGATGNTGCCAATCGAGGGATTTCTTTGCGCAAAGTTTGAGGCCCCAATAGAAAAAGAAAAAACCAGAAATAATATTTTTTTTTGCATAATAAACACCGTTCGATTCTAATGTTTATACGAATTTACTGAAAATAGTTGCAATCATCAACTCTCTTATTTAGAATCATTTTAAATTAATATTTATCGAGGTCTTTTTGTCATAAAAGTGTCATGTAAACAAGTAATCTACGTAATTTTGCTACGTTAAAATGTGTTAATGCTTTTTTNNNATTANCCTTNATTAGTTTACTTTTCATGNAAATAACTAACATTCAGAAAGTTACAGAGTTAAGGACNAGCCTCAAGGCATNAATCCTTTTTTCCTTTCTAATCCTCGCCCCATCTTATTTTTCTCAAGGAGAAGGTCTTTTCAAGGCTAAATGTGCAACATGCCATGCGGTTTTCAAAAACGGTACTGGTCCAAAATTGTATGAAGCCCGCAAAAGGTGGGATGATGCAGGTGAAGGAGAATACATTTACGAATGGGTACGTAACAATGCAGCCTTAAGGGCAAGCGGTAAGTCAAGTCGGGCTAATGAAATCTTCCAAGAGTATAAGGGAAGTGTAATGTCGGTCTTTGCTGACCTTACCGACGATCAAATCACCTCGATTTTTGACTGGGTTGATGCACAGGATCCAAATGCTCAGGCGGCTGGAGGTCCTAACATTGCGGCTACTTCGGGTNTAGAGATGGAGGAAGAGAAAGGTCTTCCTTGGATATGGATTGTTATGGGTATCATGTTCAGCATCATTATTATGGCTGTGGGAGGTGTTCGCCGTCAATTAAAAATAGCCACAAAAGAAAGCGATGAGGATTCAGAAGGTCTCACATATGTTGAGGAGTTTAAAACTTGGGCTTGGAAATACAGGTTATACGTCGGGTTGACAACATTGGTATTGGTGTTATCCTTGGTCGTTGGTTTCTTCCAAACATTGTACAGCATTAATTTAATGGAATCTTATCAGCCATCTCAACCGATTGCTTTTCCTCATGATGTGCATGCCGGCGTCAACGGTATTGATTGNAAGTANTGTCACAATTCGGTAACCAAATCAAAATCTGCTGGTCTGCCCACCGTTAANGTTTGTATGAATTGCCACAAGAAAATCGATGGTGAAGGTAAAGAGTATCAAGGCGAAATCAATAAGATTTATGCAGCCGCTGGATGGGATCCTTCAAGAGGTCCATCAGGTGAATATACCAATGAAACAAAACCAATCGTNTGGAACAAGGTTCACAACTTACCGGACCACGTNTATTTCAATCATTCACAGCACGTCGTAGTTGGTGGTTTGGATTGTAAACAATGTCATGGTGATATGGCTAAGTTAAAAGAGTTGGCAAAAGTTCAACCCCACCAGGAATTGAATAAAATCCAAGAAAACATTGATAGCAAAATAGAGTTCGATCGTGCAACGATGACTATGGGATGGTGTATTCAGTGTCATGAACAGTCAAGCATAAATATCACGGATGGAAAGAGCGGTTATTATGCTGAGATCCACAATAGATTAAAGGAAAATGACTACAACTTATTGAATCAATACAACGAAGACGGTAGAGTATCAGTGAAAGAATTAGGTGGTTGGGAGTGTTCTAAATGCCACTACTANGTTAAAATTGTCTACTGAAAGAAAAAGATTATGACAAACGAAAGAAAATATTGGAAGGGTATTGAAGAGCTTCAACAGACAGAGTCTTTTCAAAAATCTAAATCCGTTGAGTTTCCTGAACAAAATAATTTGGAGAGCATGTTGGCCGATGATGAGCTAAATGAGTCTTCTACAGGCCGAAGAGACTTTCTAAAGTTTCTTGGCTTCTCCGTTGTGGCTGCTACTGTTGCGGCTTGTGAGGCCCCTGTGATCAAAGCCGTTCCTTATGTCATGAAGCCTGAGAATATCGTTCCTGGTATGGCGACTTGGTATGCATCGACGTACTATGACGGTAGTTCTTATGCAAGTGTCTTGGTAAAAACCAGAGAGGGACGTCCAATTTTTGTCAAAGGGAATAAAGATTTTGGACTTTCAAAGGGAGTCGTTAATGCGCAAATTATTGCTTCNGTTCTNGGTTTGTATGACAGCGAGAGACTGCAAGGACCAATGCAAAAAGGGAAGCCTGCAAAATGGTCTACTGTTGATAAGGCAATTGGAAAAGCATTAGCTTCAGCAAAAAGNGTTGCGTTAATTTCNAATACAGTNATTAGTCCTTCATTGTCTTCTTCAATAGANGCCTTGAAGTCGTCTACATCAGCTACCTTTGAACACATTCAATACGATCCAATTTCTTATTCAGCCATTCGACGTGCAAACGAATTGAATTTTGGTAAGTCATTTATTCCAACGTATAATTTTTCAAAAGCGAAAACAATCGTTTCTTTCGGGGCAGATTTTTTGAGCACATGGCTTATGCCAACTGTTTTTTCATGTCATTATGGCGAAAAGAGAAATCCTGATGGTAAATGGATGTCAAAACATTTCCAGTTTGAAGCAGTAATGAGCGTTACGGGTTCTAACGCAGATTATAGAGCAATGACAAAACCTTCTGAAGAGGAATCTGTGCTACGCTATATTCTTGCAAAATTGAATAACAAATCCGCAAGTATTTCGAAATCAATTAAGTCGACTGCAGATGCAGCAGTGAAATCATTAAAAGAAAGTGGAAAAGAATCTTTGGTCGTTTGTGGAACAAATAATACAGGGATTCAGCAGCTTGTAAATGAAATCAACAACGTTTTAGGGGCAAATGGAACCACTATTGACCTATATAATGAGCTAAATTTATTCCAATCTGAAGAGTCGAGAATGTTAGATTTGGTGGACTCAATGGCAAAAGGGAATAGACCTGATGTTGTTCTTTTTTACAACTCGAATCCAGTTTACTCTCTTCCAAATGGAGCTGATTTTGCAAAGGAGCTTAAAAACGTGAAGACAAGTGTTTCTCTAAATTCTCATGCAGATGAAACNTCATCGTTATGTACCTATATGTGTCCTGCGCATCACGCTTTAGAGACTTGGTCTGACTTTAATCCGAAGACAAATCATTACGCACTAGCACAACCAATGATTACCCCTCTTCACGATACGGCTTCACCCATAGAGTCTATGCTGGTATGGGCTGGTCAAGCTGTAAGAGAAGGTAAAAGTTCTACAATAGCTTACGAAAAGATTAAAGAAACGTTCTCAGAATTGAGCGGTGGTGACTTTGACTTGGCAGTACACAATAGCTGTATTGATCTTCCTTCTTCAACAATAGAAGANACATTCGCCTTCAATACCGCAACAATTTCTAAGACACCGAAATATGATAAAGGTCTAGAGCTTGTTACTTACCAGAAAACAGCCATAGGAGATGGTAACCAGGCAAGCAATCCATGGTTGCAAGAAATGCCTGATCCAATTTCAAAAGTGACTTGGGACAATTATATCACTATGAATCCTGTTGAAATGACCGCCGCAGGTTATGCAACGACATTTGACCAAGAGAATGGTTTATCAATGGCAACCATTTCTGCGAATGGTGTGAAATACACCTTACCCGTTTATCCTTCACCTGGNCANGCGCTCGGAACAGTTGGTGTAGCTNTNGGTTATGGACGAGGTGGTAACGGAGAGAAAATAGGAAAGGCGGCATACCAAACANAAGAATACGGAGGACACATTTTAAACGAAAAAGGACACCCGAAGCCTATCGGCGAGAATGCTTTTAAGATGCTTTCAGCAGATTCTAAAGAATTTACTTACGCAAATTCAGGAAAGATTGCGAAGGTAGATGGTGAGTACATTATTGCCGCGACGCAAATTCACCATACAGTTATGGCACGTCACTCTATTGTGCGTGAGACTACCAAATCTATTTATGATTCACAAGATAAGGAGACATATAATCCAACACATACACTTCAGACCATAGACGAACATGGGCATCATGTTGAAAAGCCCGTCGGTGAATTTGATTTGTGGGATGAACATCCTGTAGAAAATATTGGGCATCGTTGGGCGATGTCAATTGACCTTAACGCTTGCTTTGGCTGTGGAGCTTGTCTCATTGCATGTCAGGCGGAGAACAACGTACCTGTTGTGGGTAAAGATGAAGTAAGGCGTGGTCGAGAAATGCATTGGCTCAGATTAGATAGGTATTATGCCAGTGATGANGAGGCGACTGTTGGTACACGCAAGGATAAAGATACGTTCTCATACAGTAAGGCTGAGATAGCGGCTGCTAATCCAAAGGTAGTTCACATGCCTATGATGTGTCAGCATTGTAACCATGCGCCTTGTGAAACTGTTTGCCCTGTTGCGGCAACCACACACAGTAATGAGGGNCTTAACCAAATGACCTATAACCGATGCATCGGAACCAGATATTGTGCAAACAACTGNCCTTANAAGGTGAGAAGATTCAATTGGTTCAACTATCCTTCTTATAAAAAGTTTACAGAAATCAATCCTGCTCAAGATGATTTAGGAAGAATGGTATTAAANCCAGATGTTACCGTTAGAACAAGAGGTGTAATGGAAAAATGTTCCATGTGCGTTCAAAACATACAAGCTGCAAAGCTNACTGCAAAAAAAGAGGGAAGACCTGTTGTAGATGGAGATGTAAGTTCTGTTTGTGGTGATTCTTGCCCAGCNGGGGCNATAACTTTTGGTGACTGGAATGATATAAACTCCAATATTAGAAAGAGTTCTGAGGACAAGAGGTCTTATCAAGCTTTGGAGGAAGTAGGTGTGAAGCCTAACGTATGGTATAAAGTAAAGGTTCGTAATGAAGAAAACGACTTGCTCGCTAAGTTGCAAGAAGAGAAAGAAGTGCATCATGAATCAAATCACAAACAACACTAAGATATAACTATGCAAAAGGAAGCTGCAATAAGAGAACCCCTCATACTTGGTCACAAATCATACCACGACATCACCGAGGATGTTTGTAGACCAATAGAAGATAAAGCACCTAGAATGTGGTATATCCTCTTTGGTATTGCTTTGATCATTGGCCTTTATGGTGTNGGNTGTATTTTNTATCTATTAGGCACAGGNGTTGGTGTTTGGGGGCTTAACAAGACTATTGGNTGGGCTTGGGATATTACAAATTTTGTTTGGTGGGTTGGTATTGGTCACGCTGGAACACTTATATCTGCGGTTTTACTTCTCTTTAGACAGAAATGGAGAATGGCCATTAATAGGTCTGCGGAAGCAATGACGATTTTTGCTGTATTTATGGCAGGATTATTCCCGCTCATACACATGGGGCGTTTATGGGTTGGATATTGGGTATTTCCTTTACCAAATCAGTTTGGTTCTTTGTGGGTAAACTTTAATTCACCTCTTCTTTGGGATGTTTTTGCGATTTCGACATACTTATCTGTATCGCTTGTGTTTTGGTATATTGGATTAATTCCTGATTTTGCAACGATTCGAGATCGAGCACGAAAACCTGTCTCAAAGAAAATGTATTCAATACTTGCTTTTGGATGGTCTGGTAGGGCAAAGCATTGGAATCGTTTTGAGCTNGTTTCATTGGTGCTTGCCGGATTGGCAACACCACTTGTATTCTCTGTTCACTCCATTGTATCTTTTGACTTCGCAACCTCTATTGTTCCTGGCTGGCATACAACAATTTTCCCTCCCTATTTCGTTGCGGGAGCTGTATTCTCTGGATTCGCAATGGTACAGACTTTGCTTTTGATTATGAGGAAAGCNATGAACCTAGAGGCCTATATCCATACAAAGCACGTTGAATACATGAACATTGTAATTATGGTTACTGGTTCTATAGTAGGAACTGCCTACATAACAGAATTATTCATTTCATGGTACTCGGGAGTGGAATATGAAGCATATGCTTTTATCAATAGAGCGACGGGACCTTATTGGTGGTCATATGCTGCAATGATGACCTGTAATGTAGTTTCTCCTCAATTNATGTGGTTTCGAAAATTGAGAAGAAGCTTGCTGTTTACCTTTTTCATCTCCATTGTTGTAAACATTGGGATGTGGTTTGAGCGTTACGTTATTATNGTAACCTCTATTCATAGAGATTATCTGCCATCGTCATGGAGTATGCACTATCCTAGNCCCATTGATATAGGCGTTTACGTNGGTACCATTGGCTTATTCTTTGTCTTCTTTTTGTTGTTTGCACGAGTCTTNCCNGTATTGGCGCTGAATGAAGTGAAATCAATATTGAAAGGTTCAGGACAGTCCTATAAAGAGTCACCTGATTATTATAAAAACCATTAAGCAATATAACTATGTCTGAAAAAGTAATATATGTGATGTATGACGACGACGGAGTGCTGAAGGANGGCGCAAAGAAGCTCGTATCAAAAGGGGTTAAAATCTCGGATACATTTTCGCCTTTTCCTATTCACGGTATAGATCCAATCATAGGTATTAAAAATACNCGTTTGGGGATTATGGCTTTTCTTTATGGTCTTACCGGACTCACCTTGGCTACAATTGGAATGCGTTATTTCATGATTGTCGATTGGCCAATGAATATTGGTGGTAAGCCCAGCTTTACNTATCTAGAAAACATTTTATCNTTTGTGCCTATTTCATTNGAGTTTACTGTAATGTGTGCGGCCCATGGAATGGCAATTACCTATNTATTAAAAAACAAAACACTTCCCGGGATGCCTGCTCAAAATCCTGACCCAAGAACTACAGANGATAAGTTTGTTATGGAAATTCGAACTGCTGAAAATTCAATGGATGAAAAAGAATTGGATAAATTAATCAAGGATACAGGTTTTATTGAGATTGATAAAAAGACGATATAAGTACTATTTGAAAAGCTTTGAAAATGAATAAGAAATTTAATTTAAATATGGGCCTATCCTTCCTGATGCTATTAGCATTGATGGTATCCTGTTCCTCAAANCCAGATAGTGCNGGAACAGAGTATATGCCTGATATGTANAGGTCTCCAGCGATTGAAACATATGTAGATTATGGTGAAATAAGAGGTCGTGAGAATATGGAAATTAAAACCAAGCTATCTGCTCGTCAAACACCTAAATATACCGTNCCNTATTATGGAACGAATGGAAGTGAAGTTCAAATGATGCTTCCAAATAAAAGAAAAGCTGGTGTCGCATGGAGGGAAAGTCATGGTTTATTTGGTTGGGATTTAAATGCTGAAAGTGCTTATGACAAAGCCAGATTGGATACGGTAAACGCCTTGACNATGACACCTGAGAATGCAGAAACAATCTTGAAAAATGGTGAGAAGCTATACACCTCAATGTGTGCACATTGTCATGGTGAGAAGGGTGACGGTAATGGAACTATGATTCAAAGTGGNGCCTATGGAGATNTGGGTGTTGTTCCAGCTTANAAGGATTTAGATACTTTGTCTGAGGGTAAAATTTACTACAGNATATATTATGGTAAAGGATATATGGGTGCACATGGTTCGCTCCTGAATAAAAAAGAAATATGGACACTTGTTCATTATGTGCGTCAATTTCAACGCGATGGATATGGTAAGTTTGACGATGTAGCTGAGGTAGAAGAATCAGAGAAATCTGCGGAGTAGAAGCAATAAAATTTAGATAAATGGAATTTCAAATAACACAAAAAGCCAAAAGAAATATATACCTCTTGTTAGGTACTGGTCTTTTATTGACACTTATTGGTGTGCTCACAGGAATGGATAGTAATCATTTTTCCACCCGTCTATTGACGAATGGATTGATAGATACCTTTTTCTTTTTTGCAATGGGTCTAGGAGCGCTATTCTTTTTAGCACTCGCCTATGCCACAGAAACTGGATGGTATGCGTCAGTGAAGAGAATTATTGAGGCAGTAGCAGGATACTTACCCTACGGAATGGCTTTGATGGGACTTGTTCTGTTGATTATTACATTTATGGATGGTGCTCATGTTTACCAATGGATGGATCCTGATGTAGTAGCCCACGACGAAATTATTCAAGGAAAAACAGCTTACTTAAATCCTGTATTCTTTTGGATCAGAACAATCGTGTATTTCGCATGTTATTTTATTTTCCTACGTGGTTTTAAAAGACGTTCACTTGAGGAGGATAAAATAGGAGGTACGGACCTTCACTTTATGAATTATAAAAAAGGAGCATTGTTCTTGGTATTCTTTGCAGTATTCAGTTCCACGTCTTCGTGGGATTGGCTAATGTCTATTGATGTTCACTGGTTTTCGACGCTATTTGGGTGGTATACTTTCGCAGGCATGTGGTGTACTACAATGGTTGTTTTGATTATGGTTACTTTATATCTTAAAAAGTTGGGTTATTTGGAAAAAGTGAATGACCACCACATTCATGATTTAGGAAAGTGGGCCTTTGCCACGTCTTTTTTGTGGTCATATCTCTGGTTTTCACAATTCATGCTTATTTGGTATGCCAATATTGGTGAAGAGGTAACTTATTTTCAAATGAGAATAGACAATTATAAGTTGCTCTATTTTGGCATGTTTATCATCAATTTTGCATTTCCAATGCTGATTTTAATGTCACGAGACGCTAAAAGACATGCTGGTATTTTAACATTCATTGGCCTGATTATTATTGGAGGTCACTGGGTTGACCTTTACATTATGGTTACTGCTGGTTCACTTGGACCTACGGCTCATATTGGATTATTAGAAATTGGAATGGCTTTGACTGCGCTAAGCATTTTTATATTAGTTATTCTGAGAAACTTAACAAAAGCTCCCTTGACTCCGGTCAACCATCCCTTTTTGGATGAGAGTATACATCATGAAATTTAACCTAACAAGTCGATAGATAAAATGGAAAAAATTATTATTCTTATTGTCCTTATAACTGGAGTTATTGCCATTGCTCAGCTTGTAAGAGTATACGAGTTAACCTATAAACTCAAGAACCGAGGCGAACATGAAATACCGAATAGAGACAACAATTTAAATGCCAAGCTGATGTTAGGCTTTATGATGTTTCAATTCGTTGGCTTCATCTATTTAATGTTGAAATATGGCTGGACAGGACGAGGAGAACCTGCATCTATTCAGGGTGTAGAAACAGATTGGCTATTGAACGTGAATTTTGTTATCATCATCGCGGTATTCTTCATCACAAACTTTTTACTGTTTTATTTCTCTTACAAGTATGTTAGAAAGCCAGGCGTAAAAGCAACCTATTATTCGCACAATAATAAACTCGAGATGATCTGGACGATTGTTCCAGCGGTTGTTCTTGCAGTGATTATTATTCTAGGTTTAAAGTCATGGTCTGAATTAACAGCGGACGCATCCAAAAAAGCGGAAAAGGTTGAACTTTTTGCTTATCAGTTTGCATGGATTGCAAGATATGGTGGTGAAGACAATACGTTAGGGAAGTTCGATTATAAGCTAACAAATGGGAGCAACGAGCTGGCACTGATGACAGAAAGTACAATTGATACCTCAGTTCAAGAAATGGGTAAGTCAATTGAAAATGTTGAATTGAAATTGAAGCAGATAAACTTTGATTATTTGGCTTCCGAATACCGTGGATTAATCGCGGCCTCAGATTATAAGTCTGATGTTGATGCATTAGTTTCAGAAATATCTTCATCGGATTTTAATCTTGTAAATGCAGAGGAGATGTTAAAGCACCTTTATGGTAAACATTCAGGTGCAGATGGGCATGTTACTGTTGCCTTAAATGAGCCAAACGCAGAGACCCAATCAATTATCGGTGATTTGGAGAAAGAGCTTTCCATTAAGGAAAGATTGTATAGAAGCTTGGTTCAAATGAAACAAAACCATAATCCTGATTTTGATAAGCTTGCACTCAATGATATTATCCAGAAAGACACGCTATACCTTTGTAAAGGCCAAGAATATGACTTTTCGTTTAGAGCAAAAGATGTGATTCACTCTGCCTATTTCCCTCATTTTCGGGCACAAATGAATGTGGTTCCCGGGATGCCGACTCGATTTAAATTCACTCCAATACTAACGACGCAAGAAATGCGGGAATCGAAGAAGGATGAGAAATTTAATTTCGTTTTGATGTGTAATAAAATTTGCGGAGGCGCACATTATAAAATGAAAATGATTGTAGTTGTTTATCCTGAAGCTGAATATGAGGCTTGGATGAATTCAAAGAAAAATGCCACTTTCAAGGATCAATATTTCCCATCAGAAGAGGCAGAAGAAAAAGTATCTAAATAAGAAATTAAAACTAAAAAAAACCTACTATGTCATCAGTAGCACACGACGAACACCACCACGAGGAGCACTTTGTATCGAAGTATATCTTTAGTCAAGATCATAAAATGATTGGTAAGCAGTTTTTAATGACTGCGGTATTCATGGGACTTGTCGCCATGATGCTTTCTATATTGTTTAGGATTCAACTGGCATGGCCAGGAGAGGAATCAACGATTTTAAACCTTTTCCTGGGTGATGCATGGGCGCCAAATGGAATTCTGAAAGAGGATATGTACCTTGGTTTGGTAACACTCCATGGAACAATTATGGTATTCTTCTTGCTAACAGGAGGCTTATCAGGAACTTTTTCTAATATTCTTATTCCACTTCAATTAGGCGCAAGGGATATGGCCTCAGGGTTTTTGAATATGCTGTCTTATTGGTTCTTCTTCATATCATCTTTATTAATGTTCGCATCTTTATTTGTACATGAAGGGGCAGTCTTTGGTATTCAACTTGGAGACCCCACAACTTCACTTCCAGGTGTTTGGGACGGGTCCGGGCCTGCTATGGCTGGGTGGACAATTTATCCACCTCTATCAGCTTTGCCTCAGTCTGTTTCTGGCTCTGGTTTAGGGATGACACTGTGGTTGTTTTCAATGACAATATTTATTGCTTCTTCTTTAATTGGGTCCTTAAATTACATCGTAACTGTATTGAATCTTAGAACGAAGGGTATGACAATGACCCGAATGCCTTTGACGATTTGGGCATTTTTTGTGACAGCGATTTTAGGTGTGTTATCTTTTCCTGTTCTATTATCTGCTGCTTTACTGCTCATGATGGACCGGATGGCTGGAACAAGTTTCTATCTTTCAGATATCATAGTAGGATCTGAGATGCTTGCTAACCATGGAGGATCGCCTATTCTTTATCAACATTTATTTTGGTTCCTAGGGCATCCAGAAGTATATATTGTACTGCTTCCAGCACTAGGGCTATCCTCTGAGATTATTG